>CAISRC010000028.1 GCA_903887845.1 uncultured Chlorobiaceae bacterium | reverse complement strand
TTTGCTCCTATTTAGCGTGTCTGCCTTAATATAAATACGTACACGTTAAAAAGCAAGAAAAAAGCACGATTTTGCTTGAAAATCGTGCCTGCTCGGTGATGTTTTTCGTTAATGTGTTCGCTTTATCCTACTTTCAGGGTTAATAGAAACCGTGCTATTCATGTCTTTTCGCCAATCTCACTTTTGGCGGCAATCTGGTCGGAAACCAACGGGATCAACAGAAAAGTCGAAGACCTATTGTTTCTGCAATGAGAGAGGAAAACGACTTGATACCCATACGATACAGTGAAATACCCTATGTCTTTTATAAGTAAGAGTATTGCTTTTTTCGCAACAATGAAGTGTTAACATTTAAATAAAATTCATTATGAACATCGGTGACACGTATGGTGGCGGAGTGATCTTTTATGTCGATCATGTTGGGCAGCACGGCCTGATTGCTGGCGAAACCGATATTTCGATTCATTCGACGGCGAACAAGCCTGAAACGTTGTTGTCGTGGTATAAAGCTAAAGCCGCTTGTGATAAATGGTTTGTAAACGGCTATAACGACTGGTTCCTGCCGAACAGGAACCAGTTGCATCAACTTTATCTCAATAAAGATATTATTTATGGTTTTTCTGATACGGACGCCAACTACTGGAGCTCTTCTGAGTACTATGTAAATATCGCCTGGGAGCAATATTTTCACAATGGACACCAGAGTCTTAACAATAAAAACAACCTCAATCGTGTGCGGCCCGTACGGGCGTTTTAATCTCTGCCCCGCTTTTTCAACGTCGTACCGATATCGAGCAAATCGGCGATGTTGGCTTCAGGATCGATTACCGGTTTGATCAACGGTGACGCGCAGGTCATGAGCGTTGTTACGCCTGGTCCATGTCCAGCTTCAAGGCAGTCGCTGTGGATAACGATACCAATGGAAATGGCACCCTTTCGGTATGCTCTGCCATAACGGTTGTCGTGGTCAAGCAGGGCGACAAAGTCTCCCAGACGTATCTTGTCTATCCCGTTCTCCCGGACAGTGTCGGCATCGCTGGTCATGATATCGTAATCTCCTTTAGCAACATGTGCTGAACCAATTCCTGATCCCATACAGACGGCAGGCACAATGGTGGTGACGGGTACTTCCAGCACACCTCCCTCAAGTTCACGGATCTTCATAGCATTGAGCAAGGCCGGATCAAGATTGAACAAAGCAATATCAGGATAATCGATAAGCTTCAGCCCCTGCCCTTTACCCCGGATAATGATAGTGTCGCTGTAGAGCAGCTTTTCCTTGACATCGCGCTCAAAATCGACAATCACATGCTCTGACCCGCCATGGTGACCGAGAACACGACCTTCTGCCCCTTTGGCCTCGCCGGTAGCAACCGTCGCCGTGTTGCCTGCACAGGAAAAGATCTGCAACCCAACGTTGGGATGTTCAAAGGGCTTCATGGTATCGGCAGTGCAACTGACTCCAGGCTCAATATGGTCACCCGCCCAACCGAATGCCGGATCGCCGACCTGGATGTTCAGAGTAATACCACCGATTGCGGGAAGAAGAAAGGGAATTCCCTGATGGTCAACCTCCCAGGTACCTCTGGTTTTTGGCTGCCCCGGCTGGCATTGCAGCAGAAATTCTACAAGTTTTTGTTCGTTTGTCTTCAACATGACTTCCTTGTAATTGTTTTAATCTTTAAAAGAGGTCTAAAATATTATCAATCGAATCCCGGGCGAATAAATGCTCGCGCGGCAGGAAAAACAACTTCAACTGAACGACGCAGCCGATCGAGATGAAGCAGAATTGAAAGCGTGCTGTCCTCTTGAGCGGGATACTCTCCATAAAGAACACTCCACGCTGCAAGGGTTCTATCAATGGCGATCAAGGCAACTTTAGCAGTACCATTGATATCATCCTCCATATCACTACCTGATGCCTTCTTTTTGCTGAGGCGCCCTTCAACCGCCCGAACAATTTTCGGGTAAAGAAAATATTGATACTGTCTGATCACCTGTATAGGCTCTTCAAGGGAGTGTGGAGGGTGAGTCAAAAGGGACTCCTCTGCTTCAGGAAGCTCATCGACAGCCGCAAACCATTCGTTAACCATTCCTGCATAGAAAAGAGCTGCCGTTGCACAGGGGTGTTCACGGGCATCACGCTGCAGACTCTCGGGAGGTTCAGAAAAAACCGTTTCCTGCTGCAGATCACCGGGTTCAATACCCTCCTTTGCAGCTATTTCGCGGATAAGACGCATAGCCTGCACTAACACATCACCCATCTCCTGCCAGAATTTCAGGTTCAATGCATCGAAATTCTCTAACGCATTACTGCTTTCCATCTCTTCAGCTTCAATACGGAACTGAAGACAACGTGATGTAAATGCACAACGCTCGCACCAGCGATCGCAATAAATGTAGATGCCTGGAATCAGGCCTGGTTCATCGGCCATTATTCACAATATCTGGTTTAAGAAAAACAAAAGGCGCATGATAGTGCGCCCTCTGTTTTTTTGTGTCATAATCAACGCCCGCCAGTTACCTGGACAAAACGAAAATAATTTAAAGAGGAGTTACATCTTCAGCCTGAAGGCCTTTTGCTCCCTGAGTTACTTCCATCATAACTTTCTGGCCTTCAACAAGCGTTTTGCGCCCAGTGCCATTAATAGCACTATGATGCACAAAAACATCTTTTCCGCCTTTCTGTTCGATAAAGCCATAACCCTTTTCTTCGTTGAACCATTTGACAGTTCCTTCAACCTGAGTACCCATATCTACCTCTTTTTATTTTTGCCAGTTAAACTTGGCGTTACAATGAGCAACCTCGACATGAAGCGCTCAAAAACGAATTTATTTCTCGTAATATTAATTTACTCACTTTAAGCTAATTCAAAAAGGAAGTTCTATAGTTTACGCTACTTTTTTGCCATTGACAAAAAAAAAGCAGGACGCACTTCTGAAGAGCCTCCAAATACCATAAAACGGACAATACATTTCTCCTACCTGATTCCCCACAGCTTTATTTTCCGGTCATCGCTTCCGCTGGCAATTATTTTGCCGTCAGGAGAGACATCTACCGACTGTACTTCGAGAACATGTCCTCGATAGAGATGTAACTGCTTCCCTGATTGTATATCCCACAACCTGACTGATTCGTCGTTTGCAGCACTGACAACTTTTGTGCCATCAGGAGTAAAGCAGACACTGCGCACAGCATCTTCATGACCTTCAAGCACTTTGATAATCTCTCCGCTTGCAGCATCAAGAATCTTTACCAGAGCATCGCGTCCACAAAAAGCAATTAGCTTGTCATCAGGACTGAAAGCCAATGCGTGTGAAAGCCTGTCGTCTGTCTTGTAGTTGGCAATATTTTGTCCAGTAGCAACATCCCAGATTTTTATAACGGGTTCTTCTCCGCAGCTTGCAAGCCTTTTACCATCATGGCTGTAGGCCAAGCACTCAATATATGATTTATGTCCGAGAATCCTTGACAACTCTTTACCGGTTTCGACATCCCAAAGCCGGATGGTCGTATCACGTGAACAACTCGCCACAACCTTGCCGTCCGGACTGAACGCCACCA
This sequence comes from uncultured Chlorobiaceae bacterium, assembly GCA_903887845.1. Taxonomy (GTDB): domain Bacteria; phylum Bacteroidota; class Chlorobiia; order Chlorobiales; family Chlorobiaceae; genus Chlorobium. Next base: position 11,016 of record CAISRC010000028.1, on the reverse strand, counting down.
TACGTACCGCTGTATCATGACCTTTACACACGTGCAGACACTGACCGGTTGCAGCATCCCAGATTCTTACCGTACTATCCGTGCTTCCGCTGGCAAGCCGCTTGCCATCACGACTGTAATCAATACACTCAACCCAGGTATCATGCCCTTTCATGGTCAGCAGGCTCCGGCCTGATTCCACATCCCACAGCATAACCGTTTCATCAAAACTGCCACTCACAAGTTTTTTGCCATCGGAGCTGAATTTTACACCCAGCACACGGTCAAGATGACCTTCCATCGTCTTTATCAGGTTGACATCCTCAATAACCTTTGGAAGCTTGAGTTCCACTTCCTTTTTCCCGAATATGTTCGATAAGAAACCCATAAGCAATACTCTTGTTTGAATTGATACTCTTTGGCCTGCAACAGATCACCGGATTGGAGATACTGATATTTATCGTGCAATTTAAAAAAAAATATCACCTTCCCCGAATTCTCTCCTCTATCAGGAAAAATTGTAGTTCCTCCCCTTCCATGAGGCGCCCTTGCCAAATTTTATACTGCAATATGAGTTTACGGCTATTGCAAGCAATACAATCTGGGAAAAAACATGAAGAAGCACAATCGAAAGTGGCTGACGAAATGTAGCGGCAATAATGAGCCTGCTGAGCAGAACAACAGCAATCTGCGAAAGGGGAAGCCAGAAAAGAGGTGCACTGAATTCCGAAATCAAGAGTGAGCGGACGAGAAACAGATATGGAGCAATATACAATAATGCTGTCACAACAATCATCGCAAGAAGAGCGGGTGTTTTGTACCCGAGACCAGCAAAGAGATTTTTTGAAAACCCCTCCCAAACCTCCTTGCCATTGCGGTACATTCTGCAACTGACCGTATCAGTACCGTTAAAAGCAGTAACGTTACCGCCAGCTTTTTTTACCGCCATACAAAGCCAGACATCTTCAACAATATTGCTCTTGACGGCAGCATGTCCGTTGATCCTGTGATAAAAATCCTTGCGAAACAAAATAAACTGCCCATTAGCAAAACTGAATGCCGGGTTTTGACTTGTCCAAACAAGCCGAAGAGGCAGAAAGCACATAAGAATAAAATAGACCATCGGCACCACAAGCTTTTCCCAGAACGATCCGAGTTCCTGATATGGAGTCAGCGAAAGCATATCAGCTCCAGCATCCTCAAGGGCTCCGACTGCGCGGCGAAGTGCATCAGGGCGGTGTATGGTATCGGCATCGGTAAAGAGCAGCAGCTCCCCTTTAGCATGACGTCCAAGCTGAAAACAGGCCCAGGACTTGCCATGCCACTCTTCAGGAAGCGGTTCCCCCTTAAGAGAGCGCAAGCGTCCACCCGACTCACTGACAAGTGAATGCAATAACTCCGGAGTTGTATCGGTTGAACCATCATCAAGAACTATAATCTCAAACGCTTTATAGTCCTGCTGTAAAAGCGAACGCACACATCGCTCAATGTTCAGCGCTTCATTCCGAGCTGGCACCAAAACTGAAACGAAGGGCCCGGACACTGAGAGATTTACTGGCATACAGGGAAGATCGACCAGATTTCTCAGCACAATTCCCAGGAAAACCAGTAATGACAACAGCACCAGTATCTGATAGAATAACAGCATAGTGGATATAAAAAAGGCCGCCCTTAAGGGCAGCCTGTATGGTCATGAGTAGAGAGAACTTTTTCAGTCGATCAGTTTGTTGATATTGTACTCAAAAATACCTTCGGCCCCAGCCCTTTTCAGCTCAGGAATCAGTTTGCGAACAATTTTTTCGGTGACAATAACTTCAATGGCCACCCACTGATCTTCAGCAAGACTGGATATGGTCGGCTGACGCAAAGCTGGAATAATGGCGATAATCTTGTCGAGCGAAGATTTCGGAGCATTCATTTTAAGCCCGACCTTGCCCTGGGCGTTGATGGCTCCAAGAAGAAGCAACGCCATGTTCTCAATCTTTTCTCTTTTCCATGGATCATTCCATGAATTTTTATTGGCAATCAGTTTTGTGTTGGACTCAAGAATAGTATCAACAATCCGCAGCTTGTTTGCCCTGAGTGAAGAGCCTGTTTCTGTCACCTCAACAATAGCATCAGCAAGATCCGGGGGCTTAACTTCTGTTGCACCCCAACTGAATTCCACCGAAGCATTAACTCCGTTTCTGGCGAGATATTTCTTGGTAATATTAACTACTTCCGTAGCAATATGCTTGCCTTCAAGGTCTTTAACCGACGTGACTGTCGAGTTTTCAGGAACGCAGAGCACCCAGCGGACAGGGCGCATAGAGGCTTTTGAATAGACCAGATCAGCAACCTCGACCACGTCGGCATCAGTTTCAATAATCCAGTCTTTGCCTGTCAGGCCAACATCAAAAGCACCCAGTTCTACGTAGTGGGCCATCTCCTGTGCCCTGATCAGTATAGCCTCCAGCTCATCATCGTCAATAGAGGGAAAATAGGATCGGCTCTGAACTGAAAAATGAAATCCTGCCTGGGCAAAAAGATCGATTGTTGAATCCTGCAGACTTCCTTTCGGCAACCCAAGCTTCAGCACCTTGTTTACATTACTCATAACAACAAATATCTATTATTATTAACGTTAGAGCTCCCTGAGCTGTAAAATACCATTATTGAACACTCCATAGGGCGAACTGCCATTAATCCAGGTACCAAGATTGACATACCGGCTGGATCCTGTGGAAAGTTCCATTACCCCTTTGACATGATTGTGACCGCAAACAAAATAATCAAACTCTTTTTCAGCGGCCAATGATTCAGCAAAGTTTAATAACCGATCTGTTTCGAAAACAATGTTGACTGGTTTATGCGCACGGCTTAACTGTGATAAACCTTTCATAATACCAATAGCCAGATCTGGTTGAATCCCTGACAGAAGAGAAATGTTGAAGCGGTTCCTGATAAAACGGGCAAAGAGCTTGTAGCCGATATCACCTTTCCCCAAACCATCGCCATGTGCAATTACAAATTTACGTCCATCAAGAAGGAGTTCATGCATCCCATAGGTCGTTTTGATCCCGAGCTCATCATCAAAGTAACGACCAAGATAAAAGTCATGGTTCCCCGCAACATAGACAACCTCAATATTATGGCGCACAAGATCAGACAACAAACAAAAGAATCTGGTAAATCCCTTTGGAATAACATGGTGAAATTCCATCCAGTAATCAAGAATATCACCAAGCATATAGAGAGAACGACCTTCTGCTTTGATAATGGCAAAAAGTCGTTCGATTTTTTCCAGCTTAAGCTGCTCGCTTTTTTCGTCCTGAAGGCCTAAATGAATGTCACTGATGAAATAAATTGCCGACATTTCCCCCCTCTTTAGTTCATCTCACAAAAAACGGGAAGCGGCAATGACTGCAAGAGGAATGGTGAGGTTATCAACCTCTTTGGGACTCACTCCTTCTACAACGGTAGCAATCAGCGCAATAATGACAATTTTTCCAGCATTAAATGATTCAGGAACAATAAGATGGGAAAAAAAGAGCCCCGCAGCAAGACTGCCGGCAAGAAACGCAAGACTCCCTTCAACACTTTTGTCGCTGAGCACGTAGTATTTCATTTTTCCGTAGCGGGTACCGATGATTGGGGCCAGACCATCACCCCAGCCGAGCATTGCCATAGCCAAAACGCCAGCAGGCTGTTTGTAGTATATTGTACCACAGATCATGGCGACAATCACAAAATAGAGCGTCCCTTTGAGTAGTTCACGCTTGTCGCCAGTACGGGTCATGGTTTTCACTGCCTGGTCATCATCAGCAGCAAAAAGCCCTTTCTGAATGAGCAAAACTGTCCAGACAGCAAAAACGGTTATATTGAGATACTGTGACCACCCTCCATTCACAAAAAGGGGAAGAAAAATAATGGAAGATCCGGCACAGATATGAGTGATTTTGCGGCTGATATCCCTTGGAAGCGAGTGATTGGTCACCAGATAATCCATCAGAGGCGGCACGCTGAAAACATACACAAAAGTAAGAAGAGTAATCAGTGCATTATGCCACACCACCGGAAGCGAAAAAAATGTTGTCTGAAGAGTATCCATAGCTTACCGATGATTTAAGATTTGTACCCCGGTTGTGAGAGGGTTTATTGGAAAATCAGAGACCTTGAATGTATTTTGTACCAACCATACCCGCAACAAGCAGGTTATTGATTAAAAACAAAAAATTGTTCGCAACCTGAAATCTCAGAAATGTATTGTGTTCCTGGACATCACTTTTTCCTATTGCATTACCAAAACCATCCTCAACCGCCCCTTTCATAAAGGAAATCCCGCCTTTTGGATCGCGCAAAAGCTGCACCTGAAGAACCATATTCAAAACAAGGCCAATCATGACAAAAACTGCTGGAATAATAAAACCCCAAGTAAATGAAAGATAAGCAAGTACAGCAAAAACAGTGTCAATAATCATAAATGAAACCAGAAAAGTATTTCTGGCGCCAATCATAACCGTAAGCGACTTGAGCCCCCCCTCCTTGTCACCCTCCGCCGATTTAAAATCATTAAGGATAATTAATGCCACCGCCATAAAAAAGTTCAGACTGGCAAGCCATAATGCTTCAGGACGTATATCTGCAAACAAGGCATTTCCTGACAAAAAAGGAGCCAATCCATAAGAAAAGCCTACCGCAGGAGCCGATGCAAATATATTTTTTTTGAGCTTGAGAGGTGGCGCTGAATAGATATAGGCAACAAAGAGAGCTACCAATATTGAGATTAATATTACCAGCCCCCTGATGCCGCCAATATGTATCCACAGAAAGACTCCAAGCCCAATAGCAAGCAATAAGGCAATAATACTGTTCAATAACCCCTCTTTCTCGCTCAGACGACCTGAAGGAATTGGACGGGATGGCTCATTGACCCGGTCCAGTTCAAGATCAAAACAGTCGTTGACTGACTGGCTAAAGCCGGTGCCAAGAGGACCAAACATCAGAAAAATAGCCAGAAGAAGAAGATAATCGTGCACTGTACCCCGCATGGCGCCTGATGCCATGACACCACCAGCAAGACATGGAAAAACGCTGATCCAGGTAACAGGATCAAGCAATTCAAGGTGTGCTCTTATTTTATCGATCACCCCAATTTTTGCAGGAACTGGCATACGTTTACTTCTCTCCGAAGCCTGATGGAAGGCGGGTTAAATGATTCAGATGTTTCAGAATGCCAATTTACAAATACCGCTCAAGATAAAAAATATATATGTTCCGGCTTGCCAGTCAAAGTAGCTGATGTAGCGCCGGTGATGACCACGTTCAGCAAATCGCCCGGCTGATAGTTTTCCCGATCGAAGACCACCGCCCGGTTGCCTTCGGTCCGCCCCATAAGCTGCTCCGATGAGCGCCGACTTTCAGATTCAGCCAACACTTCGACAACAGTGCCGATCGCTTCATGGAAAAGCTCTCCCGAAATGCGGTTCTGAAGATCGATAATCTCCTGTAAACGCCGCTTTTTGACTGGTTCCGGCACATCATCTTCAAGCGTTCTGGCGGCAAGAGTTCCCGGTCTGGTTGAATAAAAAAACATGAAGGCCGAGTCAAACCGGATATCGGCAAGAAGCTCAAGAGAAGCCTGGTGATCTTCCTCCTGTTCACCACAGAATCCTGCAATGATATCAGTTGAAAGAGCGATATCAGGAATCACTGAGCGAATCAAGGCTATTTTTTCCCTGTACTCCTCAATGGTATGGCCACGATTCATGAGGCCAAGCATTCTTGATGAACCTGACTGTACCGGCAAATGAAGAGCTTTGCAGATGTTCGGACGAGAGGCAATCGTTCGGACAAGTGCTTCAGAAATATCTTTTGGATGCGATGTAGTAAAGCGGATTCGTGCCAGAGGAGCTTCCCTACTTACTGCATCAAGCAGAGAGGCAAAGTCATACCCTGCATCAGCATCACAATAAGAGTTGACATTCTGTCCAAGCAAAGTAATCTCCCGATAACCGGAAGCAACAAGCTTCTGAACCTCTATAATAACAGAGCTATAGGGCTGGCTGCGTTCACGACCACGGGTGAACGGCACGACACAATAGGCACACATATTGTTGCAGCCCCGCATGACGGGAACAAAGGCACTGGTCGAGCCCTGCCTTACCGGGTCAACACCTTCGTAGGTTTCGGCAGAGTTGAACTCAAGTGCCGCAAGCTTTCCGCCCGAACGAACCTGTTCGACCAGTGAGGGAATGGTACGATAGGTATCCGGGCCTGCAAGAAAATCAATGGCCGGGTAGAGTGAAAACATCTCCTCCTTCCTGTACTGAGGAATACAGCCCGCAACTCCGACAATTAACCCTTTCTCTCTTTTTTTCCGACCCTGAAGGCGCTGTAAAAAATGTTCAACACGATCGACGGCATTTTCCCTGACAGCACAGGTGTTCAGCAGAACAATACCTGCATCAAGTTCCTGCTCTGTCTGAACATAGCCCTCCGCCTGGAGGAGGGCTGTTATAATACCAGAATCCGCCTGATTCATCTGGCAGCCGAACGTATGAATAAAAAAGGTGTCCCCTCTTTCTGCCCTCATCATCTCATGCGCCAAAATGGATGTGCTTGTATTTTTCGAGCAGCACTTCAGTTTCATCCTTGCACTGGCCACAGACGGTACCACACTTGGTGTGCTCCTGAAGTTCAAAGTAGGTGCGAGCGCCTTCAAGCACAGCATCCTCAATATCATGGTCCGTAATATTCATACACTGGCAAATCACTTTGGCCTGCTCCTGCTTGACCTTGTCCTCCTGGCCATTGCGGGTATAATAATTGTTGATGGCAGCTCGCAATGCCTTGTCGCCAAGCACAGAACAGTGAATCTTGTGATCAGGAAGGCCTCCGAGTTCCAGGGCAACCTCTTTGGGAGAGATATGAAAAGCATCATCAAGCGTCCGGCCCTTGACCATTTCTGAAAGAACTGACGTACTGGCAATCGCACTGGCACAACCGTAGGTCTTCCACTGACAATCAGTAATAGTATCCTTCTCTTTGTCCACTTTTATAACGACCATCATCTGGTCTCCACACTGCAGATTACCCTCCATCCCGACACCATCGAAATCATCGGTATTCTCCCCTTGAAGAATATTCTTCGGGTTCATGAAATGTTCCTTCAGTGTTTCGCTATATGCCCACTCACCTGCTTGCAGCATGCAATCCTCCTTTAATATATGCCGTTGACATGTTTCTGATTCGTTGAATTATTGGTGGTAAAACATCAAGCAGGTACTCCACCTCCTGCATTGAACTTTCTCGTCCCATACTGAATCTTATCGATCCATGGGCAAGCTCTGCATCGACTCCTGTTGCAAGAAGAACATGCGAGGGATCAAGAGAACCTGATGCACAGGCAGAGCCTGTAGAAACAGCAATGCCTTCAAGGTCAAGATAGAGCAGGATAGCCTCGCCTTCAACTCCCGTAAAGGAGACGTTGAGCGTACTGGCAAGCCCGTCGGTTGGATGTCCATTAATAGAGATATCATCAATACTTTCCTCAATCCCTTGTTGTAAGACCTGCTTCAGGTGAAGCAACCGTTCTTCCTCTTCAGGCATTTCGATCATTCGCATCTCTGCCGCTCTTCCCATACCAAGAATACCAAGAGTATTTTCAGTTCCGGCACGCCGACCACGCTCCTGATGACCTCCCCTGATTAACGGGCAGTAGGGGGTGCCGTGTTTTACAAAAAGCGCTCCAACCCCTTTTGGTCCGTATATTTTGTGGGCAGAAATAGTAAGAAAATCAACACCGAGCTTTCGAACATCGACAGGAACCTTACCAACTGCCTGAACAGCATCAGTGTGCATATAGGCACCACAGGCATGCACCATTTTTGTAATGGCTTCAATATCCTGTAAGGTACCGATTTCATTGTTGGCCATCATGACGGAGACCAGACCGACATCATCGCCAAGCATACCGGCAAGTTGATCGAGATCAATTTTACCGTATCGATCAACATTGAGGTACTTTACCCTTACACCTTGATGAGCAAGGCACTCAGAGGTCTCAAGCACACAGGGATGCTCAATTTTAGTGGTAATGATGGTGCCCCGTCTTGAGCCCGGAATGCATTGGCTGGAAGAGCAGACAAAAAGCGAAAGCACCGTATTGTTCGCTTCCGACCCGCTTCCGACAAAAATAATTTCATTCTCTTTAGCCCCGATAAAATCAGCAACTTTACGGCGCGCTTCCTCAACATTTGCCCTTGCTTCACGCCCGTAAGCATGCATGCTGGAAGGATTACCAAACATCTCCATCGCCGCAATCATCTCTTTTTTTACTTCCGGGTGCAGCGGTGTGGTGGCATTGTGATCAAAATAAACCTTCATGTCTGCCATAATACTTTCAAAATTCCTGGTTACGGCTCAAGGCCTTATTAAAAAACGAATAATAGCCAATATACTTTCTTTATCACAACGACTACTTTCATTAAAAAAGCTAAAATTGAGACACCTCGTAAATGCTGAATGCATCAAAATCAAGAAAAACTCTCAGATGAGACTTGCTTCAGCCATAGAAAAATTTCTCTTTAACGGTCTCACATAATTGCTCATAACAACAATTGTAGAAGCAGATATCACGAATATGCATTAAGAAATGCATAAACCCCACTATTAATTCCTTAAATGGACTTTTTTTATCCTATTAATATTTATAACGCCACCCTATCCTGAAACCGGACATGGAGGGAATGAGATGAAGCATGGTCTGTAATAACCTTGACCCGGGCAAACCATTTCACCACAAGGAAAACCAGCACTTTTTGGAAAGGAGAGAATGGTGACTCCGGAGCAAAAGAGACTCATCCGGCCCACTGCTTGGAGCAAGAGAAAAAAAGCTGATAACTAATTTTTTAAAAACAAGTAAAGCAAAACAAGAAGGACTAATCCCAAAAAAACGACCCCGATTTTCACCATAGTCCTGACAGGCGGCAACCTGATTCCCTTGACGTTCTCACCAACAGCAGACTTAACAGCACTCGGTGTACTCACCCCATTGGCAGAGAGATTACTCCGAACTGAGCTATACATCTGCAGCTCCTTTCTGCATTGCTCAAGGGTCTCGTCGTTATGGATTCCCATCTCCTGAGCATACTCTTTTATATAGGTGAAAATATAGGCCCTAGGCAAAAAACTAAAATCTCCCTCTTCAATTTTTTCAAGATAATTTTTTTGAATCTTGACCAGTTGGCTTACATCTTCCAGGGAGAGCTCTCTTTTAATCCTTACATTTTTCAACTCCCTTGCCATAAGCTCCAGGGCTTTGCTCACTGACACCTTTTCCGTCATAAAAAAATCCGGATAACGAGAACATGAGAAGAGGTATATACCTATATATAAATTTACGAAAAAAACTATCGTCTCTACTTATTTAATCAACTCCATAGGAGGATATATACCTCCAAATATCACTTCCGGCATCAGAATTTTTGCCAAGAACAAACAAAGCCTCTGAAGCTGAAACCGCACTCTCCATCTTTTTGCCAATCTGCCGATGAAGCGCATCAAGCTCTATTGCGCTGTAATTTTTCCAGAGAAGAAAAATCTGATCATGAGGGAAAAAAAGTTTATGCATCCGAGCACCAGAGAGATTATGGACACTGTAAAAATATATTTCAGAGCTCCTGGATACATGCTCAGCCTTTTCAGCGAACAGGACAAATTCCTTAATCGATTGCAAACATGAATATCTCTGTTGAAGAAAAAGTGCATGATCGCTCCCGAGTATATGGTATGGGAAAAGATTATCGGTTAAAACAACAACATGCATGGAGGGACTTAGTAATCCTGCAAAAGGCTCGTACAACGCTTTGGTAAACCATACATATTCGCTGTCAACTGAAGAAGAGTGAGGAGAGGCTGAGGCTGACTCAGCAAGAAAAGAACGTATCCCTGATTCGACAGTATGGAGCGAATCAACAGGAAATTCGCTGTCGGCAATCTGCAACTGCCTCTTGCCAATCAGCATGACACCACAAAGAGTGTCCGAAAACAACGGCTTTAGTATGACCTGACCCTCATGCAACGCGCCCTGAACCGTGCGGAGCGTTACAGGAGTAAGTTGGATGGCTTCGGCTGCGACAGGATTTATAGCCCGAACTTCCGAAAGCAGCTCAAACATCCTCCCTCTTTTACGATTAAGTGCCTGTTCAATAAACTTGGTGTTTTCCTCCCCTTCAGCACGAATAAAAATATCTGCTTTCCGCTGAAGCAGTCCTGAAATTTCGTGTTGTAATCGCCGTACCTTCGACTCAAGAATTTCATGGCCTTTTCCTAGCGTGAAACTATTTGGATATCTCTCCAGGGTGCGCTTCAGGTCAAGGGTACCAATTTTCTCTCCTGCATCGAAAAGCTCAAAAATCCTTGATTTTTCCAGAAGCAGCCCGGTCAAGCTCCGTCCTGCACTTTTTTCAAGCTGAAGAAGCTCATTTGTCGGATAAGGTGGTGCACAATCCCTGCCAAGAGAAAAACCCTGTTGCAAAGCTGCAATCCGCTCCGCTCCTTCAAGCGACTTGCTTTCGGAAAGCATGAAAAGCGATATCACCTGAGCGTACTGCATATTTTTTATTCGAAAATAGTCAGCAGCTTCCCGAAATGCATCGGCTTTACGAACAATGACGGCATTTGATTCCAGACGAAGCATCTGCAAGAGAAAGGGGTTTCGCGACTCCTCCGCCAAAATGAGGGCTCTGAACAGGAGATAGCTGGCATTTCTGCGCTGTTTTTCAAGAAGCAGAAGGCTTTTTGATGCCGCTCTAAGCGCCTGAATCCTCGGTATCAATGCTCCCTTTATGGCTAAAACCCGTCCAGATTCAGCGGCAATTTTTCCGGCAAGAGCATCAGCAGTTTCAAGAGCGAGTTGTGGTTGCGCAACTTTGCACTGCAGGAGGCCTGCATAGGCCGTTATCCTTGTGACCGGATCCTGCTCGTGACCCGCAAAATTACTATAAATCATTGCCGCCTTCTCATAGTCGCCGCCCTCCCGGTAAAGAGATGCCA
>CAISRC010000027.1 GCA_903887845.1 uncultured Chlorobiaceae bacterium | reverse complement strand
TACCTCTGGAAACCCGCACCAGTAAAGGGCTGCTGGCGCAAAAACCGGAGGATCGGTATTTTTCAGTAATGTCAAAGGACATTGAGCTGATTTTTAGTTGTTCAAGCGCCTGCATGTTATCAAATAATTGTGAGTTATGCAATTTCCGCAGGATGATAATTTATGGCTGTTCATATAACGCTATAATATATAAAGCGATAAACGATATTTTCGAGCATTGGAGGCATTGCCGTAAATTATCATCCGGTTCTTACCATTCTGTCCGGTATGGCTCATACAGGGTTGTTGTTCCGGCAAGTACTCCACTGATTTTGACTACCTGCGATTCAATGTGCCGACGAAGATTCATGCTTTTGCCGCTTTGTGGGTCGAGTGACTCTTCCCACATGCGCTGTTCAAACACTTCAAGAAACTTTTTCCGTGCTTCGTCTGTAAGAAAGCATCCAGCTTTATCTTTACGATAATAAAAATCCTTGTTTCGCAATACACCTTTGTTAAGGGTGTAGAGCGTCATGGAATCGATAATGGTTCTGAACTCTTCGACGAGGTCGTTGATCAGCGCCGGGTTTCCTTTGTCTTCAGCGTGCAGGAAGCCGATATAGGGGTTCAGCCCTTTCATGCGCACAAGAGAAAAGACATTGTTGTGCAGCAAGGTATAGCCAAAGCTGAGCAGGCTGTTGACTGGATCGGTTGGGGGTCGTCGTATCCGGCGAAATGCGTCGGTGTAGAAGGGAAGCTCTTTTTTGAAGAGCAGGCCAAAGAGTTCAAAATACAATGCAGCAGCTTTGCCTTCAAGGCCTCTGAGCGCCTCCATGTTTTCGCAGGTTTTGGTATGTTCAGCAAGCGATGTCATGAGCGAGAGGGTGGTGTCGAATTTTTCTTTCAGCTCACCGTTGCTTTCCCATGCCATAGCGCGGCGTTTCTGGATCATGGTGCGTGAGTTCCTGATTTTTGCCTGCACGATGCGACTGGCAATGTCGAAGGCAAAGGGTTCATCGAGCGATCGGAGGTACTGGAAGCGTTCTACTGCCGAGTTGTCGTTTGTGGTGGCTTCGAGTCTGCCGAAGTAGCTGCCATGTTGCGAAATAAAGGTAATGGGAATGTTGTTTTTCATGCAGTACTGCATGGCTGGTGTGGTGAGCGAGACGTTGCCAAGCACCAGAATTTGATCTACCCTGCGGACGATGATGTCGTTAATCTGTCGCTCCTCTTTTTCAACGCTGAACCGTTCACCCTCTTTGCGCAGAATGCTCCCCTGCTCTTGCAGGTAAAGTGTGTTGAGCAACGGAGAGTAAAGTTTATTGAGGGCGGCCTGCTTCTCTTTTTGCCGCAGGATGTCCTCTTTTGCCGTTTTTTCAAGGAACTTGTCGACATCAACCTGCTGTTTTTCAAGGCTCTGCAGCAGCTTTTCACCAAACTCTGTCTGAAGCAGCGTCTCTTTGGTGACGGTTATGGTGCCGGAGTCGCCGTTTTGCAGCTCGTATGCATCATTATCGGCTTCAGAGGTCTGTTTCGGAGCTTTACGGAGTTTCAGTTTGCCGAGTTTGTCGTACCATTCTTCAGTGTGCATTTTGGTGGGCAGCACCAGTGAGCGTATAAAAAGGTAACCAAGATATTTGAACCCCTCTGAAAACGTGGTGATCCTTGTTTTTTCGTTGTTGAGGTGCAGCTTCAGTTCTGCAAGCGCACTTTCGGAAAGTTCAAGTGCCGCTTCAGCTTTTGGTTTTGTTTTGCAGAGGATGAGAAAATCGTCGGCGAAGCGTACCAGTTTGAACCCCTCTTTTTCAATACGCTCATCGAACTTGTCGAGATAGAGGTTCGCGAGCATAGGCGAAATCGGGCACCCTTGCGGCAGGCCGATGGTGTTCTTAACTTTTGGGTTCTGGCCGTCAACAATTTCTGCGGTCAGCCATCGGCTTATCAGCTTGAGCAGCTCCTCATCGTCACAGAGTTCACGAAACCGCTGAAAGAGTAACGGGTGATCAACCGTATCGAAAAAGCTGCTGATGTCGGCATCAACGACCCAGTGGTAGCCAAGGTTTCGCAGTCGTTCAATTTCACGGGCAGCAGTTATGCGAGATAAGCCCTGACGGTAGGCAAAAGTATTGGCGCCAAGTTCCGATTCAACGAGCGGAGTAAGCACAATTGCGGCTGCGGTCTGGGCAACCCGGTCCATCACTGTTGGAATCAAAAGGGTACGAAGTTTTCCGGTAGGTTTGAGCATAACCAGTTTCAGGAGCGGCTGCGGCTCGTAGGTGCCGGTCAAAAGCTGCCTGCCAAGAGCGGCAAGATGCTCCTCAATGCGCCACGAATAGTCGGTAATCGACTGCTTGTCGTACCCGGCCATGCCGTCGTTGGAAACCACTTTGTTCCAGGCCTGAAAAAGTGTATCAGGCAAAGCCATCTGATTGTAAAGCCACCCCATGTTTTGCGCCGGGTTATTGAGGTTGAAGAAATGGTGATGAAACTTTGATAAGAGCACAGACGGCAATCAACGGATGCGCAATTAGCTGGTAAATTACGTATTTTTCTTTTTTCATGACACGAGCAATACAAACTAAATGACGATGAAGGGTTCTATTGTACCGGATTTATCAGGGAGGCATCATCTCTACCGGGTTCTTGTGCCTGATGGGTATCGCAAGTCAAGTGAACAGTAGCAAGCTGCTGGCAGGATCAGTCAAGAATGATTATAGCAGATGGTATCAGCATCAACGAAGATCAGGAGTTGTACAATATTTGTCCAGCAAAACAGAAGTTGGAGCAGGGCTGATATGGCGCTATCCCGCAATGCTTATGCAGCGCTTTCGGTTGTGTTGAAAGGTGAGTGCTCCGGATGTTTCTCCCAATATTTTTTTGCAAAGTTGGTCTGGTCTCCATGACCTGCCAGAAGTCCTTTTACCGAAATGTCCTCATCAAGATCAGGCCAATGAATCCCTTCCCCGTCACCGGACAGTTCGTAATGGTTCAGCAACTCAGCCGATGCTCCAATCAATCGGGGGAACCAGGTATAGGGGATGGAGAGAATGCGCCCATCCTTGAGTTCTACATCAAATCGATGTTGACCAAATGTGAGATGCAATGCCTGAGGATTACTCTTCACCGAAATGTTCATTCCATACCTCCTCAATTCTTGACTTATGAGTTACAACCATTTTTTGAAGGAGTTGTAACTCTCTTGAGCCGAACCCTTTATTATAAGCAATGCTGCCATCAAGCCAAAATTTCGCTTTATTACTATCTTTTCGGATATACACATGAATTGGTTCGTGTTGTCCGCCGCTTATTTCATTACTGAAAAAATGGAACTGGTATTGATCTGAAATGCCAGTGATTTTAGGCATAACTTCATCTTTAATCTGTCGGAAGCAATTGTCTGAACAAACAACTATGCAATGAATATAATCTTGCTGTGAGTGATATAAAAGTATTTAATGTAAGGCGACTTATTGAGCGACGATGATAGCGAACTGCTTTGAACAAAAATATCATGCAATTCATTCTCGTGACCTACGATATCGAAAACGACCGGCGCAGGACAAAAATCCATAAACTCCTTGAAGGGTATGGTTCAGCGGTGCAGTTCAGTGTATTTGAGTGTTTTATCTCCGAAGAGGATTACGCGCAGTTGCGTATGCGCCTGCAAAAGCTTCTGGATCCCAAACACCCCCTTGATTCGGTTCGCTATTACGTACTGTGCAGGAACTGCGTTGAGCGGGTCGATGTTGATGGCAATCGAGATTTTGAGATTCAGAGCCCGTTTATTATTTCATAAAATACGTTATAACCAATTCTCGCTCTGTAATAATTAGTTTTAAAGTAGGTAATTATGGACATCAAGAAGGTTAAAACCATTCAGCAAAGTATGGGTTCTCAACGCATAAAACGACTCGCTGAAAGCGTTTTTGGTAGAAACAATATTAGCGTCCAGGCAGTGATTTATGCTGCATTGCTTTTGCTGGCCATTGCTTGGTTACCAGTTGGTATAGCTGATTTTATAGATGACCATTGGTTATGGTTTAGCTGGTTGCCCTGTTCTTACAAGCTGCTTGTATCTTTAGCAATCTTTGTAATTTTTGCTTGGCAACTGAGCCGTTTAGGAGGTGATGATAATAAAGTCCAGGTGCAGAAAACATCCCCAAAAAAGGTACGGGCACTTGGCGTATTTCTCAGTACTTTGGGAAGAACAACAGAGATTGTAGAAAAGGAAATTCTTGATCTTCAGAAGGCTTTGGAGGTATTGCCGGATACTTCAGTTATAAGAGCAGCCTTGAGTGGTAAGAACTGGGAAATGCCACTCAAAGCTATTGAGTATCATCAGGGGCAACTTGAGGCACTTTACGTTTTTACATCAAAAGGCAATCCGGGCTCTTCCGAAACAATGGCACTTTTTGAAAAAATTGTTAATGCTTTTTATCCGAACTTGAAGATCAGGGAGGTTGAAGCGGATGGCATAGAATTTGAAGATGTCGAGGAGGTTTTTAATCAGGTTGAGTCTTTTTACGACTTGGCCAAAAATGACGGATTTCCGGAGCAGGAGATTATTGTAGATGTTACTGGCGGACAAAAGCCTAACAGCATTGCTGCCTCGATAGCGACACTCATAACGGGCAGAAAGTTTCAGTATATCAGTACTGTCACAAAAGAAGTTCACGCATACGATGTAAGGTATATTGATCAAGTAAAAAGTTAGTGTCTTGTCTTGAGGGGGGTTGTTATTACTTGTGGATGCGTAATTACAGAAGATGTTTTTCTTAACTATCATGAATTGAGTGACTTATCTCAGTAAATGCTTTTACGATGTACACTAAAACTATAGCTGTACTTGAAAGAAAGGTTGCAAGCTTGTGCGCAATTTTTAAGATACCCCAGCTTCCTCGCTACGGAAAACTTGAAAAAAAGATATCCCGTCAAGAGGTTGTGCGGCAAATATCGAAGAGCAATCTCTCTTTACAACTCGTTTACTATGTGACGGTTGAAGATATTGAGTGGATGAAAAAAGAGCTGATCGTGTGAGGTACTTTATGACTTAAAGCATTTATTATAAGAGTATAGCTTGTTCCGAGCAATTTCCAAATGTTGTGTTTGAGCCCATTCTAAGCAGCAAGTGTTTTTTCAATTCCATCAATAAAATTAACGCCTTCAAAAACCTTGGAAATCAGTTGGTGGCCGCGTAACCTCTGCCAGCGCAACTGCGCTCGCTCTGCCAGCTTGAACACCATGGCCAGAGTTGTTGCCATTGTTCCCTGACCTCGAGTTTTTGCTGTACGAAGTCGGACGGTTGAGAATGCCGACTCTATAACATTGGTACTTCGAATATGTTGCCAGTGTTCTGCCGGATAGTGATAGAAGGTGAAAAGCGAAGCCTCATCCTTCATCAGGTTTTTAACCGCTTCAGGGTACTTGGCTTGGTAGCGTTGAGTATTCCGGTGAAAGTGTACCACTGATTCCGGAGCAAAGTGTACCAGTCATTCCGGGTGAATATGTACCACCGATTCCGGAGCAAAGTGTACCACCATTTTCATGCCAGATTTGGTGTTAGAACTTACAAAATTAT
>CAISRC010000026.1 GCA_903887845.1 uncultured Chlorobiaceae bacterium | reverse complement strand
GTGATTCTTGAGCTCTCGAAAATTTTCCCGCTCCAGTCTGAAAATCGGGAAGCGCTGCTGGCGCTGGAGCATTTTGATGATGAGTATATCAGGGCTATTGACTATAGAGTGAAGGCGCCCCGTGCCCAGACGCCGAAAGCGGTGTTACTTATTGATATTGCCGGTAACAGCGCGGTGGAGGTGCAGAGTGGCGTTGAACGGGTGGAGCGTCTGCTTGAGCCGCATCCGAATACGCTGATGTTTCTAGCCAGGGATAATGCGGAGGGTGTCCGCTTCTGGGCTGACCGCAAAAAGCTTGGCGCAATTGCCCGAAGGACGAACGCGTTCAAGTTGAACGAGGATATTGTGATACCGCTGGAGGCGCTTGCCGAGTTCTCCCGTTTTATCGACAAGCTGAATATTGACGAGGAGCGTTATGCCCAGCGTCGATTTGTGCAGCGTGCGGGTGATATTCTATCGACAGCAACGGTGAAAGGGGATGGCGGCCAGTTTACCTCCAAGATTCCTGCCGGACTTGAACTCTGCCGCATTTTTGATGAAAGGATTGTTGCTGAATCGGAGGAGTCTCTTCGCTCTCTCGCTGTGGTGCAGGTGCTGGCCAGTGAGCTGGGTGAGCTGGTGCAGGGTTATCCAGAGATGGAGGCTGCCCTTGAAGGTGCTTATCATCATGTTCGCGACCGGCGCATAGTGCTGGCGACGCACATGCATGCCGGTGACGGCAATGTCCATGTCAACGTACCGGTACTTTCGAATGACCGGCCCATGCTTGATCGAGCCGACAAGGTGATCGACCATGTTATGGAGAAGGTGGTCTCTCTTGGCGGAGTGGTTTCTGGTGAGCATGGAATTGGCGTTACCAAGCTGAAGTATCTTGATTCCGCTCTTGTTGAAGAGCTTTCTCGCTATCGTCACAAGGTTGATCCCCATGGAATCATGAATCCCGGCAAGCTTGAAGATTATGAGGCACTCAACCATATTTTTACGCCATCATTTAATTTGCTGGAACTTGAGGCTCACATTCTCAAGCGGGCCCAGATTGAGGAGCTTTCGAAAAAGGTTGACTATTGTATTCGGTGCGGCAAGTGCAAGACCGATTGCTGCGTCTACTACCCGGCCAGGGGAATGTTCTACCATCCCCGGAACAAAAATCTTGCCATCGGGTCGCTGATTGAGGCGCTTCTTTTTGACGCCCAGCGTGAGCGATCAACCGACTTTGCCCTTTTGCAGTGGCTTGAGGAGGTGGCCGACCACTGCACCATCTGCCATAAATGTCTGAAACCCTGTCCAGTTGATATTGATACGGGGGAGGTTTCGGTGCTGGAGCGTGAAATCTTGTCGGAGTGGGGTTTCAAGCACTTTTCGCCCGTCACTGAGCTGACGTTGCGCTATCTCGACAGCCGTTCACCCGCCTTCAATGCGCTTTTCCGCAGGGCGGTACTCAGAATGGGTGGAGCTGCCCAGCGGGCAGGGAACAAATTCTCTGCGCCGTTGCAGCCCGAAAATGATCCGCCAGCCTTCTACCCGCTTCGGTTGCTGCGCTCTCCTGTGCCGTCGGTGCCAGAGGAGACCCTGCGCGATGTGCTGCCGGAGTGCGGCCCTGACCAGGTGCTGGTGTTCGAGCCTTCGGGAGAGGTGACCGGAAATGTTTTCTATTTTCCGGGATGTGGTTCGGAGCGGATGAACTCTACTATTTCGATGGCGGCGCTTCATCTCCTGCTTGAGCTTGGTACGAGAGTGGTGCTTCCGCCCCCTTTTCTCTGTTGCGGCTTTCCGGCGCATGTCAATGCCAAAACTGATCAGTATTCAAGTATTGTTTTGCGCAATACGGTGCTCTTTAGTCAGATCAGGGAGATGTTCTCCTACCTCGATTTTGATGCTTGTGTGGTGAGCTGTGGTACCTGTATGGAAGGGCTTGATGCTATTGAAACCGGCAAACTGTTTGGAGGGAAGATTACTGATATTTCTGTCTATGCTCTTGGCAAAGGGCTGAAGCTCAATGGCGATGGTGATTATCTCTTCCATGCTCCCTGCCATGATTCACTCTCTGGCAAAGGGCGTGAAACACTTCGGACTATAGGAGGTTTTGGTCGTGTGACCGCTGTGCCGCACTGTTGTTCGGAGGCGGGAACTTTGGCGCTTTCACGCCCTGATATTACTGATTCAATGCTTCATCGAAAACGGGATGCTATTACGGAGGCGATGCATGGCCAATCAAAGGCGGTCATTCTCACCAACTGTCCTTCATGTGTGCAGGGGCTTGGCAGAAATCTTGATCTGGGAGTTGTGCCGCAGCATATTGTCGTTGCGTTGGCTGAAAAAATGTCTGGCATTGACTGGATGGAGATGATGCGCAAGCAGTGCGCGGGGGCAACGGCGGTGAATTTTTAATGTTTTTCGTCGGAAATAAAAAAGCTGAAACCGAAAGCTATAAGCCGAATTCTGTGGATTACCCGGGAAACCGGGTAAAGCTGCAGCCATTTATCTAATGCGGCTTACCCGAAAACTCTCCTTGCGGAATTGAACGGGCCGCTCTTTTCCCCTGGGAGGGAAAGCTTTCCTATTTAGCCTTGCTTCGGGGAGGTTTGCCAAGCACAGTACATTGCTGTACTGTCTGGTGGTCTCTTACACCGCCGTTTCACCCTTACTCCGCTTTACCATTGGTAATACGGGGCGGTCTGTTTTCTGTTGCACTTTCTGTGATAACCGGCTTGCGCCGTCATCCCCGGGCTTGAGCCTTGCAGCTCTCGACCGGCACCCTGCCCTGTGAAGTTCGGACTTTCCTCTGCGCAACATCGACGTTGCACGGCGACTGCACACTTGCGATTTCAGCTTTACAAAGAACGGTTATAGCGGTGATTACCCTTCGGCTTCCTCAAAAAGTCGTTCATGAACGACAATACGCCCGCATGACTCACAGAGGTAGAAGCCTCCCTGCACAATCATGGTGTGACGATTGGTTGGAACTCTTGTGTTGCAGCCTGAACAGGCGTTACGGTTAAGTTTTACGACAGCATTGCGCAAGGTACCGCTCCTGAGATGGTCGTACTTGTCGAGTAGTCTTTTTGCCTCACGATCAATGAGTTCACGCTGTTCGGTCACCTTTTTTTTCAGGGAATCAACATCTTCGGCTGTTTCAATAACAATGCTTTCAAGTTCCTCTTTTTTCTGGGTTACCTGTTTGTTCAGGTCTTCGAGTTGCTGATTCAGGACATCGTCAGGCATCATCTCTTCAGTAATCTCATCATACCGATTTTCGGTAATCAGTTGGCGACCTTTTTTTTGAATTTCCTCTATCCGTTGTATGGTATGGACGATATCCTGAAGCTGAATTTCTGCCTGGGCGATCTCTTTCTCTTCATATTCAATTTGTTTGGAGAGCGCATCATATTCCTTGTTGTTGCGGGCAAGTGTCTGTTTTTCCTTGAAGTTCAGAATCTTGTGTTTACACTCGTTGATTGTTTCGTGCAACCGTGATCGCTGTTTCAACTGTTCATCAGCTATTTTCTTTCGTGACTCAATCTGGCGGGTTGTAAATAACAGATCTTCGTCAAGAGCTTCTATTTCTTCCGGCAGTCCTTTTTGGAGACTGACTATGCTTTCTATCTGATTATCAAGGTGCTGAAGCTTGACAAGGAGGTTTATTTTTGTATGATCCACTACGGCTGATGTTTTGGATTATTAAAGCATAAAAAAAGCACCTTGTTGAGAAAAGGTGCGTATCGGTGTGTTGTATGTGCAAAAACTGTCTGAGCTGATTCGACTGCTGATATATTGTCAAGCTTCTTCACCTGCATATCGCCCTTGAATTTTGTTTGTGCCCGAAAGGAGACTCGAACTCCTACACCTTGCGGCGCGCGTCCCTGAAACGCGTGCGTCTACCAATTCCGCCATTCGGGCCTTGCGTTATGCCTGTACCAGAACAGTAATCCTATTTGATCTCCTTGTGCAGGGTATGACGCTGCATATTAGGATTATACTTTTTCAGAATAAGACGCTCTGTGGTATTTTTCTTGTTCTTTGTCGTGGTGTATCTTGATACCGTTTTCCCCTCTTTTTTTGCCTCAGTGCATTCAAGTGTGATAACGATTCTATTTTCTTTTCCTTTTGCCATGGTAAAGCCTCAGAGTATGTATTTATAAATAGCTTGAAATATAAGCTCAAAAAGGTGATTTTGCAAGTCATGGGTTTTTTCTTTTCCATGATAACGGGATAATAGCTATTTTTGTTCTCTTTACAACACTTTAAAAAGGTAACGGAACCGTGCTTGACAGTAACTATTTTCATTATACCGGTGCTACGCTCAACTGCGACGCAGTCAGGCTCGAAGAGCTTGCGGGCACTTTTGGAACTCCTCTTTATGTGACTTCCACAAGAAGCCTTGTCGACAGTTATAGATCTTTCGAGCATGCTTTTGCGGCTTTACCCCATTTTACCTGCTATTCAGTCAAGGCTAACTATAATCTCAGTGTTATCCGGACCTTTGCGGAGCTTGGGTGTGGGTGCGATGTTAATTCCGGCGGGGAACTCTTTCGTGCTCTGCAGGGCGGTGTTGCTGCAGAAAAAATTATTTTTGCAGGAGTTGGCAAAAAAGACGAAGAAATTGCGTATTCTTTAAGGGTTGGAGTGCTGATGCTCAAGGCGGAATCGTTGTCGGAGCTTCGGGCTATTGATCGGATTGCCGGAGAGCTTGGTAAAACCGCCTCGGTTGCGTTAAGGATCAATCCGAATGTGACTGCTGAAACCCATCCATACATTACGACGGGTGACAGCAAGGAGAAATTTGGAATTGATGAGGCGGAGCTTCCGGAGGTGTTTGCCTTTATCCGTCAGATGCCGAATCTTCGACTTGTCGGTCTTGACATGCACATCGGGTCACAGATTTTTGATCCGGAATATTTCGTCGCAGCGACGGTGAAGCTCCTTGCTCTTTTCAATTTGTCGAAAACAATGGGATTTTCGGTTGAATTCCTCGATATTGGCGGCGGTTTTCCGGTAACCTACGATCCTCTTAAACCGGCCACTCCGATTGAGCGGTTTGCCGAAAAGCTTGTTCCAATGCTTTTGCCTGCGGGTGTCACCGTGATTTTTGAGCCCGGTCGTTATCTTGTTGCCAATGCTTCAGTACTGCTGACCAGGATATTGTATAAGAAGCACAACCATGCTGGCAAGAAGTTTTTTGTGGTTGATGCAGGGATGACGGAACTGATTCGTCCTGCGCTTTATCAGTCGCACCATGAAGTTCAGGCGGTGACCCGGCATGACGAAACCGTCGTTGCTGATGTGGTCGGGCCGATATGCGAATCGAGCGACTTTTTTGCCCGTCAGCGGGAGATAGATGCGGCGGAAGAGGGTGAACTGCTTGCCGTAATGTCCTGCGGCGCTTATGCGGCGGTTATGAGCAGCAACTATAACGGCAGGCTTCGACCGGCAGAGGTTATGGTCAATGGAAGTGATGTGAAACTTGTCCGCAAGCGTGAAACCCTCGAACAGCTCGTCCAGAATGAGCTGCTCTGAGAGGTAACCAGTTTATGGGTGCAGGTTTTTGAAGATTCTGAGAGTTGCATCGGCCATGTTCAGGGTGTAGAAGTGAACTCCCTTGAGGTGATGGTCGATCAGCTCTTGTACTTGTTTAGTCGCCCACTCAATACCGATTGATGCGACGTCAGCATCATTCTCACTCGCCAATACTTTTTTCAGAAGCGGTGCAGGAATTCTTGCGCCGAGGGCTAATTCCGACATTCTGATCATCCCTTTTTTTGTGCTGATTGGCATGATTCCCGGAATAACGGGTACGGTAATACCGGCAATCTGGCAGCGCTCCACAAAGTCGAAATAGTCGCGATTGTCAAAAAAGAGCTGCGTAACAATATAGTCTGCACCTGCATCAACTTTCTCTTTCAGGTACTCAATCTCTTTCATTCGATTCGGAGTCTCGGGGTGTCCTTCAGGAAATCCTGCAACGCCGACGCCGATAGCGGGGTAGTTGTTCTTGATGAAACTGACAAGATCTATGGCGTGTGGAAAGTCTTTGATGGCATCCTCAATAGAGGCCATTCCGGCTGGTTTATCTCCTCTCAGGGCCAGTACGTTATTGATGCCGTTCTCCTGGTATTTCTCGAGAATTGTTCCTGTCTCACCGGTATCGGAACAGATGCAGGTGAGGTGTGATACAACGGTCAGCCCCGTCTCTTGCTGAATTTTGGTCACCAGATTGTGGGTTCGTGAACGGGTTGATCCTCCAGCGCCATAGGTTACACTGACGTAGGAGGGGTTGAGAGGTGAGAGGGCAGCTATCGTTTCAAAGAGCGTTTCCCAATCCTCATCTTTTTTTGGAGGGAAAAACTCGAAGCTGAAGACAGGTTTGGCGGCAGAACCAAGTATTTCTTTGACAAGCATGCAGAGCGTGACGTTTAGAGGCTTGAATAAAAAAAAAGAATATACAAAAACAATGATGTGCCTAACGTAAAAAACAGAAAGGAGCTGCGGTTGTCTGAGCAGTTTTCCATGGCCCCCTATCCAGCGGTGCGGCTGCTTGTTGTGATTGTTTTGGGGATTCTTGCAGGGGTGAACCTTCCGCTTTCGCTTGAGGGGTGGATGTTCTTGTGCGCGTTTGCTCTGTTAGCTCTTCTGTCAAGCCTTCTGTATGAAAAGATCAGGTGCAGTTCTCCCTTCCCGCTTTTTTTCAGTGTCGTCAGCTATTCTCTCTTTGTCCTTTTCTGCTTTGCGGCAGTCAGTGCTTACCGTCAGGACTATACGCCACGTCATGGTCTTTTGCCGTTTTGCGGAAAAAATGTACTGATCTACGGACGCATTGACGGACGACCAAATTTCTCTGAATCGGGCGTTGGCTGGATCATAGAGGTCGAGGAGATTTTTGAGAATGGCCGGACGGTGAAACTGCAAGACAGAGCAAAGGTCTTTATGCGCAACGGAGGGCAGCCAGGTGCGAGAGTTCATGATGGCGATATGGTGAGGGTTAAGGGAAAGCTCGACCTTATTCCGGAAGCCTCAAACAGGGGAGAGTTTGATCCCCGAAAAGCAGCTCGCATGAAGCAGCTTTCGGTACAGCTCTACTGTTCGGGTCCCTGGCAGGTGCTGTCCGACGGGGAGTCGAGGCTCAATGGATTTGAACGGTTCATTGTGCAGCCCACCTACGACTATATCATGAAGAGCCTTGAAGAGCTGATACCGGAGGGGCAAGAGCGTAAACTCTCTTCCGGAGTGATCACTGGCGAACGGGAGACCATGTCGGAAGAGGTCTTTGAGGCCTTTAAGACGACAGGTACCGCCCATATTCTTGCCGTTTCAGGGATGAATGTTGGGCTGCTCGCTCTTGTCATCCAGATTTTTCTTCAGCGACTGAAGGTTACCACTGTTGGTCGATGGCTCTCTTTTGCGCTCTTTGTCTTTATACTTCTTGTCTATTGTTCTGTGACAGGCAACTCAGCTTCGGTTAAACGAGCAGCTTTCATGTCACTGGTACTGATTGGCGGAGAGACGCTTGGCAGAAAAACCTGGCAGGTTAACTCGCTCGCCCTTGCCGATATCCTGATTCTTCTGTTTGATCCCCTCGACCTGCTGAATCCGGGGTTTTTAATGACCAACGGGGCTGTTTTGGCAATATTTTTGATTTATCCTGTTTTTGTTCCTGCCCAACAACAGGAAGGCGGGTTTCTGCGGGGGTTGGCGGGCGCCTTGCTCAGCAGCGTCATGATTACCCTTGCAGCCATTATTGGGGTATCGCCGGTCATCGCTTACTATTTCGGCACCTTTTCGGTGATCAGTATTCTTGCCAACATTCCCGTTGTGCTCTTTTCCACCCTGCTGATGTACGCTCTCGTTCCTATGCTGCTGGTAAATCTTGTTTCAGGATATGCGGCCTCCTTTTTTGCTGTGAGCTCATTTTTTTTTGCAAAGCTTACCCTTCAATCAGCCCTCTGGTTCAGCCGAGTGCCCTTCGCCTCCATCACCATTAAGCCCGACGCAACGGAGGTATTTATCTATTACACGATTCTTGCTATCATTCTTTTTTTTATCAATCGAAAAGCCTGGTTCAGGGTTGTGGTGACTCTCCTCCTCGGCGCCAACATACTTTTCTGGTATTCCTTTTTCCTTCAGCCGCAGCCTGATGCTCCCGATATGGTGACCGTCAATCTCGGCAAAAATTTTGCTGCTGTTTTTTCCTCAGGCAGCGAAACAGTGCTGATTGACGCAGGCAAAACGTCCCGTGACCAGAAGCGCATTGCCCGGCAGATTGAAGAGTATGGAATCGACACTCCAACAGCCGTTGTGCAATTTTATACTCCAGACTCCGTCATTGCGCAGGTGCCTGCCCTCAAACACCAGTTTCATACCGATAGCTCACTCGTCCTGCCCTCCATGGTTATTGCTCGACCTGAAGAGAGGGTGGTTAAAATCTGGAGCCGTGAACGATCTATGCTCATGGTTTCAGGCACAAGTCGTCTGAAAGAGGAGGAGTGTTACAAAGCCGATATTGCAGTTATCTGGATCTACCGTTTCGGCGACAAACAGCAGCAACAGTTTATCTCATGGATTGATTATGCGAAGCCGAAGCGCTGTATTTTTGTGCCAGGCTCTTTTCTGTCGCATGATCAGCTTGTTGAATTGCATCGATTTGTCAAGGAGCATCAAGGGGTTGAAGTGAGAAGTAAGACAACACAGGTTGTGGTGCGGTAGGCGGGTGGGAATTGTTGCCAGCCATGAATTTGAAGAAGTGGAATATGAACAGCACTTTACGTCACTATTATTTTTTTATTACATTTTAAGGAGAACAGAGTTTTTGTTCATAAATTTGAACGGATAATGCTATAAGCTCGTTAAAGAGTTTTAATCCATAAAAGTGCAGGTGTTATTTTATAATGTTCTTTAGAACCGCCAGCTCGAGAGTATAATATTTTGCCCGGACAAGGGTTGGCAGTAACCGGGCTTCAAATCCTAAACCAATGGAGAGTAATATGCCGACAAACCCAGCAACGGTGAGTGCTACCAGTGCATCCAATGTTTTGCACCTGCTTCATCCAATATGGGATCCAGTTCCCGATTGGATAAAGTTTGACGAACAACGTCTTCATGAGTTTGGCCAGCTACAAATTCAGACAAAGCTCAAAGAGCTTGAACTGACAAAGTTAAAGCTCGAACAGCTTCAGAAGTTGTCATCAAGGTAAACATGCAAGTATGAAATGTGGCAGGTGCTCCCCAAAAACATCTGCCATATTTTATTTACTATAGTCCCAATAATTCCAGCTACTCTTATCACTACCAGGTTTTTTTATGTCTATGGGAACAGCACTGCATCCTAAAACTCCTGTTTTGCTTATTGGATATGAAAATCAGGAAAACCTTGGCCTGCGATCAATTATTGCCTGCTTGCAGGAAAAAGAGTACGCTACGGTTCTTGTGCCATTTTTCCCGGGAAAAGACTATCTGGTTCTCGATGAAATCAAAAAGCATAAGCCTTTGTTGATAGGATTTTCACTAATTTTCCAGTTCAGCATAGAAACCTTTTCATCCTTGATGCGATACTTGCGTTCGAATGGTGTGAGTGCTCATTTCACTGCCGGCGGACATTTTCCAAGCCTTCGCCCGGCTGAAACCCTTGAGCTCATTCCAGAATTAGACTCGATTGTTCGTTTTGAAGGCGAAGAAACATTGCTTGAACTGCTTCTTCATCTTGAGGATCGTGATTGTTGGCATACGATTAAAGGAATAGCTTACCGCTCGAACAACTCTACCTTCGAAACTCCACATCGTCCGCTTATTGAGAATCTTGACGTCCTGCCATTTGTCTACCGCAATGAGCCAACCCAAACCATTGGAGGAATACGTATGGCGTCCATGCTGGCAAGTCGTGGATGTTATTTTAATTGTTCATTCTGCAGTATCAGACAATTTTACGGTACTGTTCCAGGGAAACTTCGACGTTCCAGATCACCCGAAAATGTTGCTGAAGAGATGCAATCTCTTTTCCAGAAAAATGATGTACGCTTTTTCAGTTTTCAGGATGACGATTTTGCATCCCGCTCTCCGGTACAGAAAGCCTGGATCAGAGCATTTCTTAAAGCACTTCGTCAAAAAAAACTTGGCAGAAGCATAAAGTGGAAAATTTCTTGCAGGGTTGACGATATCCAGCCGGAACTGCTCAAAGAGATGGTCGAACATGGTTTATTTGCCATTTACCTTGGCGTTGAGTCAGGAAACGAAACGGGACTGAAGACCCTCAACAAACAAGTAAGTGTCCAGAAAAATATTGAAGCCATTGCCATCGTTAAAGCATTCAACCTTGCACTTTCGATTGGCTTTATGCTTTTTGATCCATCTTCAACGGTCTCATCGATAACTGAAAACATCCAATTCCTTGCCACCGCAGGACAAGATGGCTACTTCCCTGTCAATTTTGGTAAAATGCTTCCCTACGGAGGCACTCCTATAGAGCAGCAACTCCGTGACAGTGGAAGGCTTACAGGCACGGTTACTCATCCTGACTACGAATTTTTAAATCCAGACCTCAACTGGTATGCGTTTCTGGTACAAAAGCTTTTTGCGCGCCGCAACTTTAGTCCCGAAGGAATAGCAAGCTTGCAAAATACCGATTTTGAATATCGACTTACTGAAGCATTTAACCTTAAGGGGTCTGAAAGACTGCAGCAGGGAAAACTTCGGGATCTTATAAGTCAATCAAATACTCTTGCAACACAAACGCTCAAGAATTTACTCGACGCTATTGGAACCATGGGAGCCGCAGAACTTCTCAAAGAAGAAAATACATTGCTTTCAATCGCTGATAAAGAGTGGACGGGAGAATCGATAATTCAACATGAAAACAATATTCTTTTTAATGAGCTTTACGCGTCATTTCAATGAGTGTAGTTGTTTTCATCTCTTAAGCGGAAGCTTTATGATAGCCTGACTGAATTGCTATGGAGGCAAAAAAACACTGGGAACAAGTCTACTCTACAAAATCAATTGACTCGATCAGTTGGCATCAGGCACATGCTGCCCGTTCTCTGCATCTTATCCATGAAACTGGTCTGTCGGTCAGCGCCTCAATTATTGATGTGGGAGGTGGTGCCTCTACCCTGGTCGACGACCTGCTTGGCGAAGGCTTCTCGTCACTTACGGTGCTTGATCTTTCTGCTGCAGCGCTTTCCTCCGCCAGGTCGCGACTAGGGGAACGAGCGGAGTGTGTAGTATGGATTGAGGCGAACATTACCGATGTCGTACTATCTGCAGAGGCATACGATCTTTGGTATGATCGGGCATGCTTTCACTTCCTTACTACCCGGAAAGAGCGCAAAGCCTATATTTCTAAACTCCAGCAAGCTGTTAAAGCGGGAGGATACGTCATTATCGCATCATTTGCTCATGACGGTCCCTCTCAGTGCAGCGGTCTGCCTGTTATGTGTTATTCTCCTGAGGAGCTTCATGCTGAGATAGGACAAACTTTTACTCTACTTAAGCAGGAGAGTGAGGATCACCAGACGCCTTCCGGAACGGTTCAGCAGTTTATTTACTGCTTTTTTCAGCGAGTGGCAGTAAACCGAGCTGATTAATTCGATGATTAATACCTGAATAGGGGTATTTCAAAAGTCACTTTTATTGGCGATTTTTGTGAACTTATTCTAAGTTTACAACCGGCAAACGTCTCAACCATGTCAACCATTCCCTCATGAATATCGGTATCCCAAAGGAAATAAAGGTTAAAGAGAATCGGGTGTCTTGCACTCCGGCGGGTGTTCGTCATCTTGTCAGCGGCGGCCATCGTGTGGTTGTTCAGTGCGGGGCTGGCGAGGGAAGCGGTTTCAGTGATGAAAAGTATCAGCGAGCCGGAGCAATCATGTCGGCTTCGCCTGAAGAGGTATGGTTGAATGAGCTGATTGTGAAGGTAAAAGAGCCAATCGCACCTGAGTTTCAATTTTTGAGGCAGGATCAGATTCTTTTTACTTTTCTTCATCTTGCAAGTGCGCCCGAGTTGACCAGAGCGTTGCTTGATGCCAAAACGACATCAATTGCCTACGAAACTATTGAGCATGGAGGGCGTCTGCCTCTGCTGGCTCCAATGAGTGAAATTGCCGGCAAAATGAGCATTATCATGGGAGGATTTTATCTTGCCTCTCATCATGGCGGTGAGGGTAAACTGCTTGGCGGTCTTCCTGGGGTACTGCCTGCTAAAGTGCTCATTCTTGGAGGTGGTTCTGCTGGAACAAATGCAGCGAAATCTGCGGCAGGTCTTGGCGCAGAGGTGACGGTCATGGAGATCAATCAGGACAGATTACGTGAACTGGAAGCCCTGTTGCCTCCCCAGGTTCGTACTCTTTATTCCAGTGAACAGAATCTTGAGGAGATGCTTGCGGATGCTGACCTTATAGTCGGTGCAGTGCTGGTTACTGGTGCGAGTGCTCCGAAACTTCTGACTCGATCGATGCTGCGGAAAATGAAGCCTGGCTCTGTTGTTGTCGATATTGCTATTGATCAGGGCGGCTGTTTTGAGTCGTCACGCCCGACAACGCATGAAAATCCGACTTTTATTGAAGAGGGTATTGTCCATTATTGTGTGGCCAATATGCCGGGTGCTTACCCTCGAACTTCAACTGAAGGTCTTACCGGAGCAACATTGCCTTATATCAGGCGAATTGCTGATCTTGGTCTTGAAGGCGCCATGGTTATGGTGCCTGGACTTGCTGGAGGACTGAATAGCTGGAATGGTTATGTGACTCATCAAGAGGTGGCTCGATCTCTTGCTCTTTCCTGTCATGATAATCCTTTTTTGTGACCTGTATTGTATCACACCAGGATTTTTATTGATGTTATAATTTCAGGAAAAACTCAAAACAATTCTAAAACAGTCAGAATACTTTAATCTTGTTCAATCCACACAATGGTGACATGCAGTTGCTCGGTTGTCTGAAGCCGTTCTGATTAAAACGGCATGAAGAGTACTGCGGGATCCTCCGTCTTAGAATTTCGATAATTGTTACGTATAGGGCGGGTGTATTATGCGGGTAAATGGTGGGGGCTACTGCCTATCCTTGTTAAAAAGACTGTTTTTGATAAGATTGTTTACAATGTTCTGTACGTCTTGAGAGAGTCCTGAGGGATTGATTTTGCTGATGACGAGAGCGAGTGTGTATATTTTCCCTTCAAGAGGAAGGAATTTGTTGACAATAACAACGTTGTTTTCTCTCAATCGACACTCACCGCCAATAAAGTTGCCCTTTTCATAACGGAGGGTGTAGCCGAGTTCTTTTATTGTGGTTTCAAGCAGGGTGAGTTGTGCTGTTTTTTTCATGAGAGTTCACCTTCAAAGCTTCAAAGGTCTATCCTCGCATTCTTGGGTCAAGGGCATCGCGAACACCATCGCCGATAAGGTTGAAGCAGACGACTGTGGTCAGGATGGCAATGCCTGGGAACGTTGAAATCCACCAGTAGTTTAACAGACTGTCGCGCCCTTCATTGATAATGTTGCCCCAGCTTGGGGTAGGGGGCTGAACGCCAAGGCCAAGAAAGGAAAGTCCCGCTTCAGTAAGGATAATGCTGCCGATTCTCAGGGTTGCCGCTATAATGACCGGTGTAAGGGTATTGGGGGCGAGATGGCGGAAAATGATTCTCATGTTTGAAAGACCAAGAGATTTTGCGGCAAGGATGAATTCCTGCTCCTTGAGCGAGAGCACCTGACTTCTGACTATTCTTGCCACTCCCATCCATCCGGTAAAGGAGAGGGTGATGACGATGAGATAGATGGAGTTGCCGAAGGTTGCTATGATGATGAGAATGAGAAAGAGTGCAGGAAAGGCGATCAGGACATCAACGATTCTCATCATGACAGCATCTATCCAGCCGCCGAAATAGCCTGATGTGACTCCGATGACGGTGCCGAGGGTAACTGAAATAAGAACAACCAGAAAGCCGATTGAAAGCGATATTTTCGAACCGTAGATGACGCGGCTGAGAATATCGCGTCCGTACTGGTCTGTACCGAGAATGAAGGTACGGGTAACAGCAATCCTGTTTTCTTTGGCTCCTGCCAGCTCTTCAAGAGCTATGGACTTGGTGCGTATGCCCTGTCGATAGATGACCTTGTTGCCTTCAATGTGGTATTCGTCGACAAACCTGATGGCGTTTGGCTCATTGCGTGTTTTCAGTTTCTGGAAATCACCGATCAGACTGTTTGCAAGTTCTATTGTTTTTCCGTTGCCCTTTTGCAGTGGTATGATCAGGTTTTTTGGTTGATTGAGCACCAGTGCGTCCAGTCGCGCGAGTGGTGGTTGATAGGCAGTGACAAGAAAGTCCTGCTGGTCATAAGGGCTGAAGGGAGCAATGAACGGAGCAAGGAAAGCTGCTGAGTAGAGGACAAAAATGACGGCTGAAGCGTAAAGGGCAATGGTATGGTGCATGAACGCCCTTAGACTTATTTTGCCGAGGCTCAGTTCTTTATGTGTCGCGGCTCTTTTTTTTTGGAAAGATTTTCGGGTAATAAGGGCAAGAATGAACGGTAGTGCAACAAGGTAGATTGCTCCTGCCCAGAATTCAATGATTTCTGAGGAGAATATTTCCATGAAAGTTGTCGGTGCTGAGAGAAAGAGCGCAATCGCTGTAAAAAGAGACCGAAAACTGATCAGTAAAAGTTCTGCCTTGATGAGCATGATGAGCAGAAAAACAGCGATAGAGATCATCAGAAAAAGGCGCATTCCTTTTCCCTGTGCTGTAATAAATTGTCCTCCGCCGGATTTGTTGTTCAGCAGGGATGATGATGTGCTGCTCTCTGTATTCAAGCTTGTGTGGCTATCAGTGAATGTTGTTTCATAAAACTAATAAAGCTGCTTTTCCCGGAAGAAAAGCAGCTTTGCAAAATAAAGAACCGGGCTCGTCAACTGAGGCTGTAAAATTCTCAGCTTTCTGTTGATGGAGCCTCTTCAGCAGTGGCTTCAGCTTCTTTTTTCGAGGCAAGGATGGTAATAACAGGAGTATCCGGATCGTCCATGATGGTGAGAGACGTATAGGCCGTCATCGGGATCTCCTTGACGTGGAGTGAATGACCGATTTGAAGCGCAGTAACATCAATCACGATATGATCAGGCATGTTTTCCGGTTTGCCCTTTATGGTCAGCGCATGGAGAATAATTTGAAGTTTTCCACCTTTTTCAACGCCGATACTGTCGCCTGAAACAGCAACAGGGACTTCGAGTTCAATGATCTCGTCAGCGGAGAAGAGCTGGAAGTCGGTGTGAATGATACGGTCGGTCACCGGGTGAAATTGAACGTCCTTGATAAAAGAGCGCTTGATTTTACCGTCCGGAAACTGAAGATCAATAATATGTGATTCAGCCGAATGCACGATTTTTTTTAAAGCCAATTCATTGACGCCGATTGCGACTGTTTCTTCGCCTTTATGATAGACAACAGCAGGAACAACACCGCTCTTCCGCAGTTTTTCAGCGTCTCCCTTTTTGATAATACGAGGCTCTACCCCTAATACAATAGTTTCCATGCTCTTCCTTTATCTCTTTTATCGCTTGTGTTTAATGAAGGTTCGTAAGTTTTTCGATGATATTTTTGCTGTCGAACAGGCAACTGACAGAATCATCTTCATAAATACGTTTTATAGC
>CAISRC010000025.1 GCA_903887845.1 uncultured Chlorobiaceae bacterium | reverse complement strand
CGGATGCACCATTGGAAAACGTGGGATTACGGCCCTTGAAATTGAAGGAAACAAAATCAGACTTGTTTACTGGTATAACGGCAAGCAGAGCCGCAAGTTCACCAGTGACAGGGACAACAGGCCCATGGATCTTGGTACGACGGGTTTTTCGAGGGTTGTTCTGAACGAAGACTCACTCGAATATGTTTTTTCCCGCATCCATCTCCTGGCCTGAACCGTTCGAGAAGTAATTTGAGGTGTTGTCCGTGGAGCGTTATAAACGAATAAGTTATAACATAAATACTGTGAACTATGCGAATTCTCTCTATTGACGGTGGTGGTATCCGAGGGATAATTCCCGGAGAAGTACTGGTTGTACTTGAACAGAAGTTAAAGGAAATTTCAGGAAAGCCAGACATGCGTATTGCCGATGCGTTTGATTTGATTGCAGGAACCAGCACAGGCGGTATCCTTACTTGTCTCTATCTTTGTCCTGACAAGAAGAGCGGCAGGCCAAAATATTCCGCAAAAGAGGCTGTAGGCATGTATCTGCAGGACGGGAGCAAGATTTTTGATCTTCCAACTGCCAGGCGTTTTCAATCTCTTGCGGGATTTAGTGACGAAAAATACTCAGCAGATGCCATTGAAAAAGTGTTGACAAATTACCTTGGCGATTTAAAGTTAAGCGATCTTTGTAAACCCTGTCTGATTACAGCTTATGATATAACCCGACGTCAGGCCCACTTTTTCAACGGTGCCAATGTTGATAAAAATGGGAGTGGATGGGACTTTTATCTTCGTGATGTTGCACGAGCGACCTCTGCAGCACCGACCTATTTTGAACCTGCAAATATTTCAGCCAGTGACCACGAAGTCTATCCACTTATTGATGGTGGAGTTTTTGCGAACAACCCGACCATGTGTGCCTGCATTGAAGCGTTCAGCCTTCGCCCGGATTTGAAATTGACTGATCTGAAAGTGCTTTCACTTGGTACGGGAAATGTTGAGAAGCCTTATCAGTATTCTGAAGCAAAAAACTGGGGGAAAATTTCCTGGGCTATTCCTGTGCTTGATATTATGATGTCAGGTGTTTCAGAAACTGTCGATTTTCAACTGCAACAGCTCTTTAAAAGCGCAGGATGTTCCTCTCAATACCTGAGGCTGCAGCTTGACTTCAAGGATTTTCCGGGTGTAGACAGCGAAATGGATAATGCTTCAAAAGGTAATATGAGTGCATTGGAGAAAGCAGGCCAAACGTTGGCTCATGATTCGGAAGATCAATTAATGACATTTGCGAGAATGTTGTTGGAGAGTTAAGCTAAGGCTGGGATGCAAATGCCCATCCGCCATGCGCAGGCAGCGGTCGGCGAGGGCGGCATACTCTTCGTTATGGGTGACGATAATGAAGGAGGTGCGTCGCTCTTTGCTCAGCTTTGCCATCAGCTCATAGAGGATGCCGCTGTTCTGGTTGTCGAGGTTACCGCTTGGTTCGTCGGCAAGCACCAGTTTAGGGTTGTTCATTAGGGCTCGGGCAATGGCGACTCGTTGCTGTTCCCCGCCGGAGAGCTCTGATGGGAGGTGGTCGAGCCGCTCCGAGAGGCCCAGGCTTTCAAGCAGCTCAGCAGCCCTTTTTTTTGCTGGCGGTAGTTTGCTGGTGGCGATGAATTCGGGCATTGCTACATTTTCGAGGGCGGTGAAGTCGGAGAGGAGGTGGTGGAACTGAAAGACGAAACCTATTTTCTGGTTCCTGAACCTGGCAAGCGCTTTTTGGGAGAGGGTGTATTTGGTATCCTTGAACAAAAGCTGTTTGTCGAACATGATCTCGCCACTGTCTGGGGTGTCGAGGGTGCCGAGCAGGTTCAGCAAGGTTGTTTTGCCGCTTCCCGAGGCTCCGATGATGGTCACCATCTCACCTTCACCGATGGTCAGATCGACCCCGCGAAGGATCTGTATGGTGCGTTTGCCCGGTATGGTGTATGACTTGCTGATATTTTTTGCTATGAGCATTATTCCTTTGGTCTGGTTTTGCTGTTTTCTACTAATACGTCGTCAATTTTTATTACACCGTTTCGCGTTTTCCCAAGCTCTCTGCCAACATGGATGTTACAAGAGAGTTCATGCTGACGCTCTCTTGTTTTGCTCTCATAACCAAACGGGAATGAATGCTTTCAGGAACCCTTTGAATAAACCTGCCACTATACGTGCCGCCACTACCTGGTTCTGGAACAGGAATGTTCAAGCTTTCCAGGGCAGCTATTGTTTCCTGTAAGGCATCCATGCCATTTTCAATTGCTGCCGCTATTGTTTCGCCATCTGAAATACATTCAGAAAAGTCAGTAAATGAAATCATATAACCACCACCCTCTTCTTTTGAGAGGGGACGAATTTCAAATGGGTATTTGCTTAAATTCAACAAGTTTTTCAAAGTTATTTTTACTCACATTTACCCCAAAAATAGCTCCAATGCGCTGACATTCATTCAAATTGCAGAGACTGTTGGTCTTGACTCAAAATAACCTCTTCCGGCACACCCTCAAAGCGTAATTTGCTCTCCTCGGCATGTCGCTTCTGAGTCCTACCCCCACGCATTGTCGCTTCAGGCCATCAGCGACCTATCCAGAGGTGTTGTGATCGCAAATGGATCAATCACCAAATCGCAGGGGTTCGTCGAAAATTCTGTTAAAAATCTCGGGAACTCTGCCGGAAAACGGGCAGGGTATAGATGAATCCGATGGCTTGGAAGTTTCCGAATTAATGCACTCCTCGCAATTTTTTTTGGAACGGCATTTCCTCTTGTTAGGCTTTTTTCAGTCGTTTCAGCAGGTTGTTGTAGTCAGCATGAGAACCAATCCAGAACCAGGTGATTTCGTCGTCCTCCATTATGCATACAGCTCGATAGTCCATGTTAATTCGGGCTGAAAAAATTGGTCGTGTTGAGTGGATGCGTTTGAAATGAAGGCTCGGATAGTATGGGTTTTGCTCAAAGAGAGCGTAAGCTATTCTCGCCTGTCGCCTGGTTTCATGAGGCAGGTCGGCATAGTACTTCCAGAAGCGTTCATTTGTCAGGGATTTCACAGGCGACTATGGTCAAGGGGAGTCGTCTTGCCTTTTCGTTTCTCTTCCAGTGCCTCATCGGCGAGCATCTCAAGAATGTCTTCCGATTCTGCAAACGTTTTTTGCCATTTCGCTTCAGAATGGAGCTCGTCAAGAAGCCATTTTGCCAATGCGTTCTGCTCTACCTCTGGGAGGTTTTCTGCAGTTTTAAATGCCTTGGTGAGCAATGTGGTCATGCTGTTTTTCCTCTGTCTGCTGGTGCTTTTCAGCGTAACGGTTTATGATATTCTCTTGTTCTTTGGGGTAAATCGTCCTGTATTATTGAAAGAACAGCGTAGTATACGAATTTTTCAGTTCTCAAAACCTGTACCCATGACAATTATGATATTGTCTTTCCATGAACCCACAACTCATGCTCACTAATATCGATATCCTTCCGCCAAACAACCGCGTAGCCACCCGCATCCACTCTTACCGCTCTGAACAATGCTGCATTGCTCAACGGAGCAAACATCTCCTTCTCAAGCAAGGGGTTAATCTCATAGGTTTTCCTTTGATGATTATCGAATTCAACGCGAAGTGAATGATCATCAATTGCTGTTGCGCTTATGATTTTTGGATGATTCATCATGCTCTGGCTATTTCAGGCATATTCTCATCAATGGTTTGTTTCAAGTTATCCTGCCACTCCCTATGCAAGGATGCAAATACTTTCCAATTCTCCCCCCTCATCACACCGGCCTCACCTGCCCATTCCCCTCAATAATCCATTTATACGTCGTCAGCTCTTTCAGTGCCATTGGCCCGCGTGCGTGGAGCTTCTGGGTGCTGATGCCGATCTCGGCGCCAAGGCCGAATTGTGCGCCGTCGGTGAAGGCGGTTGAGGTGTTGGCATAGACCACGGCGGCATCGACCCGTTTCAGGAAGGTGGCGGTTGTTGCAGTATCGGTGGCGATGATGGCTTCGCTGTGGCGGGAGCTGTAGTGGGCGATGTGTTCCAGCGCCTCGTCAAGGGATGAGACGGTTTTTACTGACATCTTCAGTGAGAGGAACTCTGTCCCGAAGTGTTCCGCATCGGCTAACTGAAGGAGCGCATCAGGGTAGTGTTTGTGCAAGGCGGTAAAAGCTGAATCATCGGCAAAGAGCAGCACCTGCTTTTCCAGAAGCGGCGCAACAAGGGCATGGAGGTCACCAAGGCGGTCGCGGTGGATGATGAGGGTGTCGAGCGCGTTGCAGACACTGGGGCGTCGGGTTTTGGCGTTGAAGATCACCTGTTTGCCAAGCTCAAGGTCGCCGCTTTTGTCGAAATAGGTGTGCACAATGCCTGCTCCGGTTTCGATCACAGGCACCTTGGCGTTGTCGCGCACAAAGTCGATCAGCTTCTGGCTCCCTCTGGGAATGATCATGTCGATGTAGCCAACGGCATTGAGCATGATGGCGGCGGCCTCCCGCTCTGCAGGCAGCAGGTAAATGGTATCGGGGTTGATGCCGTGCTCTTTCAGGACGCTGTGGATAAGCTCGACAATGGCGATGTTGGAGTACATGGCATCGCTGCCGCCCTTCAGCACGGTGGCGTTACCCGATTTCAGGCAGAGGGCGAAGACGTCGAAAGTGACATTTGGCCTCGCTTCGTAAATGATGCCAATGACGCCGATGGGCACCGTCACTTTTTTCAGGCCAAGTCCGTTCTGAAGCATTCGCTCTTCAAGCACCACGTCGAGCGGGGAGGTGAGTGAAGCGACGTTGCGGATGTCGGCGGCAATGGCTTCGAGCCTTGCCTGGTTCAGCATCAGCCGGTCAACCATTGGGTCTGCC
Source organism: uncultured Chlorobiaceae bacterium (assembly GCA_903887845.1). GTDB lineage: Bacteria > Bacteroidota > Chlorobiia > Chlorobiales > Chlorobiaceae > Chlorobium. The sequence continues at coordinate 38,558 of CAISRC010000025.1, read as the reverse complement.
GGATCCATTCGCTCCACATCTTTTTTGTTGGCGGTGAGAATGGCCTCCTGGTGAGCAGGTATTCTTTCGGCAAGGTCGCAGAGCAGACGGTTGATCGCCTCATCGGTCAGGGTGATGATCTCGCGGCTTGCCTGTAAGACCGCTCCAAGCTGTTTCGTTATCGTTTCCTTCATGTTGAACGGAGTTCAGGTGGTTATATAGAGATAATCGTAATGAACAAGGGGCTTCTGATCTTTCTGCCCCATGAGTGATAATGTTTTTTCTGAGCCGTACTGTGCCATGCCGTAGCCGATGATGGTTCCGTCGGTGGCGCACACCTTGATAATGTCGCCCTTCAGGAAGCGCCCTTCAACCGACACAATTCCCACCGGCAGCAGGCTGTTGGCTCGATCTCCGGCTACCAGCGCCATTTCAGCGCCCATGTTGACGGTGACTGCCCCCTTCTCCATTCCTTCGCTATTGGCAATCCACCGTTTTGGCCCGTGCGTCGGCTTTTGCGGCAAAAATGTGGTGCCGGTTTTTTCTCCCTCAAGAATCGAGATGAGAATATCCGGCTTGCGTCCGTTGGCGATATGAACGGTGATACCAAGCTTTGAAAGCTTTTGCGCAATGTGGCATTTCGTCAGCATACCGCCTCTGCCAAACTCCGATTTTCCGGGATTGATATATTGATGGAAATGTTTGGTTGAGGGATCAATGACCGGAATGATCGCGCCGTTACCGGTTTTCATGTCGAAGAGACCATCAACATGGGAGAGAATGATATATCCCTCAACATCCATCATGGAGGCGATAAGGCCGGAGAGTTCATCATTATCGGTAAACATCAGCTCAGTGACCGAAACGGCATCGTTCTCATTGACGACGGGAATGATGTTCTGCTGGAGCAGGGAGGTGAAGCAGGTCTGCATGTTGAGGTAGTGCAGGCGGTCGCTGAAATCGCTTTTGGTGACCAGAATCTGTGCGGTAATGAGTCCGTGCTGCAAAAAGAGGTCGTTATAGGTGCTGATCAGCTTGATCTGTCCGGTGGAGGAGAGCACCTGCCGGGCGGCAACGGGGGCGATGGTACCCGAGAGCTTGACAAGCGAACGTCCGGCCCCTACTGCGCCTGATGAGACGAGAATGACCTGGATTCCCTGTTTTTGCAGTGTAGCAATCTGCGTGGTGAGGCTGCTGAGGATCTCAAGGTCGAGCTCTCCGTTTATTCCTGTAATGACGTTGGTGCCGACCTTGACGACAATTTTTTTATAAAGGTGTTGTTGTTTCATAGGTTAGTGAAGCTGTTCCTGACCATAGTGTAGCCCTGCAACGCCGATAATAATCAGCAGCAGGGAGATAATTTTGATGGCATTGATACCCTCTCCGAACCAGAGGACGCCGATAACGGTAATTGCCGCTGTTCCGACCCCTGACCAGATAGCATAAGTCAATGCGATGGGCAGTACCTTCAGTGCCAGCGAGAGAAAGGTAAAGCTCAGCCCGTAGAAAATAAAGATAAAAAGCGTTGGCACAAGTTTACTGAATCCGTCAGAAAATTTCATGCAGGTTGTACCTGAAACCTCAAGCAGGATTGCGATAATAAGATAGAACCAGTGCATTGATAGGCGGGTAAAAAAGTTACAGGAGATTGAGTGTAAAGACAACTGAAATTGTCAGTTTGTGTTCGGCTTAAAAGATATGCATATTTCAACGAGAACCAGCCCTGCGTTTTGGCTTGACGGGTTTTATCATTAGAGCTTTTTTTCTGAAGGTATCTGGCGACATAAAATTTCATATACGCCTTAATATACGCCATGCTGTTGATGACCCTGCTCGATTTATCGTTGCCTTTGAAAAATCCCGTATTACAGTTTTCACTGATACTGTTTATCATCCTGTTTGCTCCAATTCTTCTCCGTCGTCTGAAAATCCCGAATCTGATCAGCCTCATTATAGCCGGTGCGGTGATTGGTCCGCACGGGTTGAACCTGATGCTGCGCGACAGCAGTATTATTCTGTTTGGAACCGTAGGCCTGCTCTATATCATGTTTCTTGCCGGGTTGGAAATTGATGTTGCTGATTTTCGCAAAAACAGCAGTAAAAGCATTCTGTTCGGGCTGTATACCTTTCTTATTTCTATTGCTCTGGGTATTGTCGTGGCGCTCTATATTCTGCAGTTCTCGTTGCTTTCCTCAATACTTATCGGCAGTATATTTGCCTCCCACACGCTTATTCTCTATCCGGTCATAAGCAAGCTTGGTATTGCCAAAAACAAGGCAGTCAATGTTGCCATCGGTGGTACCATTATCACCGATACCCTTGCGCTGCTGGTGCTGGCGGTTGTGGTTGGAATGTCCTCAGGGGAGCTGATGAGCGGATTCTGGATAAGGCTTGTTATTGGAGTAACGCTTTTCGGTCTGGTTGTTCTTCTGCTTTTTCCGGTGATTGCACGATGGTTTTTCAAGCGCTTTGATGATAGTGTCTTGCAATACCTGTTTGTACTGGCAATGGTCTTTTTCAGCGGGTTTCTTGCCGAAGCCGCTGGTGTTGAGGCTATTATTGGCGCATTTCTCGGAGGCTTGTCTCTGAACCGCCTGATTCCGAGGACATCGCCGCTCATGAACAGAATCAAGTTTGTCGGCAATGCAATCTTTATTCCGTTTTTTTTGATCGGTGTCGGTATGCTGATCAATATCCAGGCATTCTTCAAGGGTTATGAAACGATTAAGGTAGCACTCGTCATTACGGTAGCCGCGACAGTAGCCAAATATCTTTCAGCCTGGATTACCCAGAAACTTTTCGGGTTTTCGCTTGATCAGCGCAGGTTGATTTTCGGACTGATCAGTGCACATGCCGCATTGGCTCTTGCAACAGTACTGATCGGGTACAACATGATTACCGGGTATGCCCTTAACGGCACTCCTGTCAGACTGCTTGATGAAAGTGTGCTGAACGGTACCATCCTCTTTATTCTTGTTACCTGCACTCTGGCAACAGTTATTGGGGAAAAAGGGGCTCGTAATATTGCGTTGGCTGATGTGGCTGATGACGTTGCCGAAACCGGTCAACTGGTTGCTGAAAAACGGATACTTATTCACACGAATGAAATCAGCACTGTTGAAGAACTGGTCAATCTCAGTGTAACTGTTAAATCAGATAAAACCCGCAATGGTATTTATGCCATGCATGTTGCCGATAACAGTTTGCCCGACGAAACAGCAGAAAAAAATGCAGAGAAAATTCTTGAAATGGCAGCGGTTGCAGCATCCTCTACCGATAACGTACTGACGGGGCTGCTTCGTTATGATAATGATGTGGTCAATGGCATTGCCGGTGTTATAAGAGAGCAGAAAATCACCGATCTGATTTTGGGACTGCACCACAAAAGTAATCTCACAGACAGTTTTCTCGGTAGTTCATCAGAGAAAATTCTTGGCAGAAGTAATGTTACGACCTTTATTTATAAGCCTGTCCAGCCACTCGCCACAATCAGGCGAACGATTATCGTTATTCCTGAGGGTGCGGAAAATGAGATCGGTTTCGTCCTCTGGATGCAAAGGGTCATTAACATAATAAAAAATACCGGCAGCAAACTGATGGTTTACGCATCAAAACAAACCATAGCCTATCTGAAAGAAGCCTATACTGAGAATATTCCCAATGCCGAGTACAAAGTGTTCAAGGAATGGGATGATTTTCTGGTATTGTCAAGAGAGATAAAACATGACGATAACCTCATTATTGTTATGAGCCGTAAAAATCACCCCTCTTATCACACGAAGATGGCCAAGATTCCAGCCTATCTCAACAGATATTTCCAGAAAAACAGTTATATCCTCATTTACCCCGTTCAGACCGGCATCGCCGAGGATACCTGCGAAGATACGCCCATTCAACCACTCAAAAAATCAATTCTCAGTGTTGAAAGCATCAAAAAAATCTTTGACAAAGTTAAATTAGGGGGACGTCACTTACCAGTATAATCTCCTGGTACAGTGAAATGAACTAAATAGATGCGGAGTTGCTGATGGTTTTTCTTTTCTTCCTGTTGATGATAGTTGCATTATCTGGATGCAATGACGCGCAGCTTCCAGCAGTAACGGCAATACGCAAAACTATGACTGAACAGCAGCAATCCGCCAATCCATACTACTCGCGTACCGATACAACCAGGCTGAATCTTTCCGACGCAGTATGGAAACAGGTGCTTTCACCTGCGGTGTATGACGTGGCGCGCCATGGCTCAACTGAGCAGGCATTTACTGGGAAGTACTGGGATTATGAGGGAAGAGGAACTTATTTTTGTGCCGCCTGCGGAAATATGCTCTTCCGCTCCGATGCTAAGTTTTCCAGTACATGCGGATGGCCAAGTTTTTTTGAAACCGTACGCCCGAACAGTGTTTTGTATCAGAAAGACCTGTCATTCGGGATGGAGAGAACGGAAGTCGTGTGTGGACGCTGCAAAGCACATCTTGGCCATGTTTTCGACGACGGACCGCCCCCTACGGGAAAACGCTTCTGCATGAACTCCATTGTACTCGAGTTCGAACCGGATAAATCCTGATTCTCACTCCTTTGACGGAAGATGTCTTTTTACTGCTGCGATGAGTGCGTCAAGATCAGGAAGGCTGTCAATTTCCTTTTTTGACAACAGCACCTTGATATTGGTATTCTTTTTCAGGATAACAGGGTACTCAAAATGCTGGTCATATTTTCTCTCGAATTCATCACGGTGCAGAAACTCCACGGGCACCCCTATGGAGATACGGAAGGTTTTCCAGGCATCTTTCTCGGTGAATGGTCCATGGGTCAGTTTGCAGAGGCTGCAATTGTAGGTTTCGGGGCTCACAATCTTGTGTCCCAGGTCGATGAGCCCGCTGATCGGGTTGCTGTCGGTATTGTAGACAAAGACAAGTGTCATTGGAGTTTTATTTTTCGACTTTTGATGCTCTTCAATAACAATAATATACGTTTTAGATGGGTCGGCTATAAAAAAAATCTACTGGAGCTTGAGCGGAAGCAATTTAAGTTGAAAATGTTATGTTATGGTACTGCAAATATGAAGAAAGAAGCTGTTAACAGGCTGGATTCATCAATCAAGTACTCACCTGAGGTGATCATTGAATCAAGAAATACCGGCAGATTTCAGGAACAGGACGTTTCGATTGTCAGAACGGTCCTCAGTAAAATGTTGTTCGGGCGTTTCAGCGGATAATTATAAGAAGAGATTATGAGCAATAAGACGATGCAGAAGTTTTTCAGGATTCCGGTACTTCTCGGAATATGCCTGCCGATATTATTTTACGGATGCGGTCCGGCAAATGGGGGCAAAGATGCCAGGAAGCAGGAGCGTCCTGCGTTATTGGTTGCGACGGTTCAGCGTTCGGATGCAACTGTTACAACTGGATATGCCGCCTTGCTTGAGGGCAAGGTGAATGTTGAAATTCGACCGCAGGTTGATGGTACTCTCCAGCAGATTTCTGTTGATGAAGGAACATTTGTCAAAAAGGGTCAGTCACTGTTCAAGATTGATGATCAGGTTTACCGCGAACAATATAATGGCGCATTGGCGGCCCAACATGCGGCTGAGGCGCGCCTTGCTGCTGCAAAGCTGGATATGGATAAACTTGTGCCGCTGGTTCAGAGCAACGTGGTATCGGATATTCAGCTTAAAGGTGCGAAAGCTAATTATCAGGTGGCTCAAGCGACTCTGGAACAGGCGAAGGCGGCTCTGCGTTCGGCCTCGGTTAATCTTGCCTATACGGATATCAAGGCTCCTGTCAGCGGCTATATCGGAAAAATCCCCTTTAGAATCGGGAGCCTTGTTACAAAAAATCAGGCTGGATGGTTGACGATGCTCAGTGATGTCAGCGATGTGTATGCCTGTTTCAGCATGAGTGAACTCGACTATATCCTCTTCAAGAAGCAGTTTACAGGCTCGTCCATGCAGCAGACACTGAGTCAGGTTCCTCCGGTTTCGCTCCTTCTGGCTGATGGCAGCCGCTTCAGCGAAAAAGGATCTATCACAACGGTCAGCGGTCAGTTTGATCAGGCAACGGGGTCGGTCAGGGTAAGGGCAGTATTTCCCAATCGTCAGGGTATGTTGCGCTCAGGAAATACCGGTACGGTGGTGATGGAATCGGTGTATCATCAGGCGCTTATGGTGCCGCAGGCTTCGACAGTTGAACTGCAGGACAAGGTCTTTGTTTTTCTGCTCGACAAGGGAAACAAGGTCAGGAAACAGGTAATTACCGTGGCGGCCAGAAATACAGACAGCTATGTGGTGAGTTCCGGCCTGAACGAAGGCGATACCTTTGTGATGGTAGGTGTTGACAAATTGCAGGATGGCGCTGTGATTACGCCGGTCAGGAGTATTCCTGCTGCAGGGGAGCCAAAAAAATAAGAGTGCCGCTGATGGAGAAATTTTTTCCGCAGTGTGCGGATGAGCTAAACGTATTGAGCTGATGTTTGAACGATTTATTTCCAGACCGGTTCTCGCAACGGTCATATCGGTGATTCTGGTGATTCTCGGCCTTGTCGGGATGAATCAGTTGGCAATTACACGGTTTCCTGATATTGCCCCGCCAAGTGTGTCGGTGACGGCAAGCTATCCCGGCGCAAGCGCTGAGACGGTTGGCCGCTCTGTGGCGCCTCCTCTCGAAGAGGCCATCAATGGCGTGGAAAACATGACCTATATGACCTCCACCTCCGCCAATGATGGTTCCCTCTCCATTACCGTCTTTTTCAAGCAGGGCACCAACCCCGATCAGGCGGCGGTGAATGTGCAGAATCGTGTGTCGCAGGCGACAAGCCGTTTGCCAGCCGAGGTGAACCAAATTGGCGTGACGACTGTCAAGCGCCAGAACAGCCAGATTATGCTGATCAATCTGGCCAGCAAGATTCCGCAGTACGATACGATCTTTCTGCAGAACTATGCCAAAATCAATATTGTTGATGATTTGTCGAGGGTGCCGGGTGTTGGCCAGGTGTCGGTGTACGGCAACCTTGACTATTCCATGCGTATCTGGCTGAGACCGAAGCAGATGGCAGCTTACAAGGTTACGCCGCAAGAGGTCGCTGCGGCGATTCAGAACCAGAATCTGGAGGCTGCTCCCGGATCGTTTGGTGAGAACAGCACCCAGGCCCTGCAGTATGTGATGAAGTACAAGGGGAAGAATCGCTATCCCGGCGAGTATGAAAATATGGTGATTCGCTCAAATCCGGACGGCTCACTGCTCAAGCTTGGCGATATTGCCCGAGTGGAGTTTGGCGCTTACCGCTATACGGTCAACACTAAAGCTAATGGCGATCCTGCAGTGGTTCTTGCGGTTTTTCAGGCTCCGGGTTCAAATGCCAACAAGGTTGAAATCGGCCTTCGCAAGGCCCTCGAAAAGGTTTCCGTCTCTTTCCCGGCAGGCATCTCCTATTCGATTCCCTACAGCTCTAAAAAGGTGGTTGATGAGTCCATTAATCAGGTGATTCATACGCTCATTGAAGCTTTTCTGCTGGTCTTTCTTGTGGTATTTATCTTCCTGCAGGATTTGCGTTCCACGCTTATTCCTGCTATTGCCGTTCCGGTCGCCATTATTGGCACCTTTTTCTTTATGAACCTCTTTGGTTTTTCCATCAACGTCCTGACGCTTTTCGGTCTTGTGCTGGCAATCGGGATTGTGGTGGATGATGCGATTGTTGTTGTGGAGGCGGTTCATGCAAAAATGGAACAGAAACGTTATCCTGCCAAAGTTGCCACAGTCTCGGCGATGCGCGATATTACGAAAGCCATTGTCACCATTACGCTGGTGATGTCGTCCGTGTTTTTGCCAGTCGGTTTTCTGGAAGGCTCGACGGGTGTCTTTTACCGGCAGTTTGCCTTTACGCTGGCCATTGCCATTCTTATTTCAGCCGTCAACGCCCTGACGCTGAGTCCCGCGCTTTGCGCCCTCTTTTTGACCAATCTGCACGATCCTGATGGCGGTGGTCACCATCACAAACTCAAGAGATTCGGCGGCTTCGGACAGCGCTTTTTCACCAGCTTTAACGCCAGTTTTGAGGCGATGAAGCGGAAATATCTTGGCGCACTTGTTTTTCTTATCCGCAACAAGCGCATCACCTTTGGCGCACTCGGTGTGGTGATCGCGCTCTCGTTCTGGCTCTTCAAAATTATGCCGACAGGCTTTATTCCTGATGAGGATAACGGCTTCGTGATTGTTTCCGTCACTATGCCCCCGGGCGCTTCGTTGCAGCGTACCCAGAAGACGCTTGACAACGCAACCACAACCCTGCAATCCATGCCGTCCGTGCGCAAGGTGATTGCTGTGGCTGGCATTAACATTCTCACCCGAAGCTCTTCGCCCTCATCCGGTCTGCTTTTTGTGCAACTGCGTGATCATCAGGAGAGGGGAGCCCAGGGCGATATCAAGAAGATTCTTTCCACTATGTCAATGAAGTTGAGCAACCGGGATGGCTCGTTCTTTGCTCTTGCCCAGCCCACAGTGCCCGGCTTCAGTACGGTCGGAGGTCTTGAGTTTGTTCTGCAGGATCGCAGTGGTGGTTCGCTCGACAAGTTCAGCGGGATATCGAAGGGGTTTCTTAACGCATTGATGAAGCGTCCGGAAATCGGATTTGCCTTTACAAACTTCAAAGCCACCTATCCTCAGTATGAGCTTGAGGTTGATAATGTCAAGGCTGCTCAGCTTGGGGTGAATGTCAAAGATATCATGACCGTTTTGCAGGCTTATTATGGCAGTATGCAGGCGTCGGATTTCAATCGTTTCGGCAAATATTATCGTGTGGTGATGCAGGCGGAGTCTTCGGATCGCACTGAGCCATCGTCACTGAACGGGGTTTTTATCAAAAACTCCAGAAGTGATATGGTGCCGGTTTCATCAGTAATTACTCTTAAAAAGGTGTATGGCACAGAGTCTGTTGACCATTTCAACCTTTTTAACGCCATTTCAATCAATGCGGTTGTCAAGCCGGGATTCAGTACCGGTCAGGCAATCAAGGCGGTTGAAGAGGTCTCCGTGAGTACGTTGCCCTCAGGCTACAGCTACGACTGGAAAGGGCAGAGCCGTGAGGAGATTGAGTCAACCGGCGGACTTCTCTTTATTTTTCTGCTCTCGATCTTGTTTGTCTACTTCCTGTTGGCGGCTCTTTACGAAAGCTATCTGCTTCCTCTTGCGGTCATGTTTTCGATACCGACAGGACTGCTCGGTGTTTTTCTTGGTATCAAGCTTGCCGGTATTGAAAATAATATCTATGTCCAGGTTGCTGTTATTATGCTGATCGGGCTTCTGGCAAAAAATGCCATTCTGATTGTCGAGTTTGCCCTTCAGCGCAGAGTTGCCGGGAGCACCCTCTCCGCTGCGGCCATTGAAGGCGCAAAAGCTAGGCTTCGACCTATTCTGATGACCTCTCTTGCCTTTATTGCGGGTTTGTTGCCTCTTCTCTTTGTTACCGGGCCAGCGGCTCAGGGGAACCACTCAATCGGAGCAGCGGCCATTGGAGGGATGCTGATTGGTATGGTACTCGGTATTTTAGTTGTTCCGGTACTGTTTATCACCTTCCAGTATCTGCAGGAACGCATTACCGGAGCGGCATCTCCAATTGTTGAAGCAGGGGAGCTGCTTGAAGAGGTTCTCATTGAAGAAAAAGCAGGCTCACGGAAACTATCTTGATGTGTAAATGGAGGTTATGAAAAAAAAGAGGGATATTTTTTTATTGGCAGGGATGCTGTTTCTTGTCGTTTTCAGTGTGGCCGGGTGCAGTGGCAGTCGTGAGTCAGTGCGGCGTGAGGGAGTATTTCCGGCAAGTTATCGAGGTGCATTACCGGTAGGCCCGGCTGTAGCTGCTGACACTGTTATAGCCCGGCTCCCTTATAACAGTTTTTTTGCAGATCCAGACTTAAAAGCGCTGATTGATACGGCTGTGGTGAACAATATTGACCTTCAGATAGCCTTGAAAAATATCGATTATGCACAACAAACGCTTCATTCTGCAAAGCTTGGAATTCTTCCTTCTCTGACTCTCGGAGTTCAGGATATTCATAATAAATCATCTGATAATGGGGCAAGGAAAACTCCTCAAGAGTATATTGCCTCGGCATCTGCTTCATGGGAAGTCGATATCTGGGGAAAGATTCGCAGTCGGAGCCAATCAGCACTTGCCTCGTATCTGAAAACGCAGGAAGCAGCCAAAGCGGTTCGTACCAGATTGGTGGCGGATGTGGCAGCAGGCTATTATAATCTTCTTATGCTGGACGAACAGCTTGCTGTTACAAGAAAAAATCTTGCTTTTGCCGATACCACACTGAAGATGATACAGCTTCAGTATACGGCCGGGCAGGTCACATATCTTGCCATCAGGCAGCAGGAAGCATCAAGACAGTCAATCGCCGGTTCAATTCCTCTTATCGAACAAAACATTACGTTGCAGGAAAATGCGTTGAGTACTCTTTGCGGGAGAATGCCGGGACCAATCCGTCGAAACCAATTTCTTTTTAAAGAAAAAGTCACTGATGATCTTTCGGTAGGGATTCCTGCTTCCATGTTGCAGAACCGTCCTGATGTTCGTGCTGCCGAACTTGCTGTCAGGGGGGCAAATGCTGATGTGGATGAAGCAAAAGCAATGTTTTATCCTTCGATAATTGTTACGGCACAAGGTGGAGTGAGTGCACTGAGATCGAGTGAGTGGTTTAATGTTCCGGGCTCCCTCTTTAGTGTGCTGCAGGGCTCGTTGCTTCAGCCGCTGTTTCAGCGGGGTCAGTTGAAAGCGAATGTTGAGCAGTCAAAAATAAAACGGGATCAAACCGAACTTGCCTTCAAGCTATCGATGGTAAAGGCAGTAGAGGAGGTCTCTGATGCACTGGTACGACTTGAGAAGATAAAGGAGCAGGAAGTTATTGCACAGGAACGTGTGGTTACCTTGCAGAAAGCTGTTATCAACGCCGGAATGCTTTTTAATAGCGGGATGGCAAACTATCTTGAAGTTATTGTTGTTCAGGCCAATGCGCTTGGAGCGGAACTCGCTCTTGCTGATATACGGCGACAGCACCTTACTGCTATGGCAGAGCTTTACCGTTCACTTGGTGGTGGATGGAGACAAGCTTTGTAGAGTTACGGGTATCATGCAATAAGAAGTTATTTTTGCCCAGGCGTTGATTGTTGTCATAACTTGTTATAGTGATAACAAGTATTATTTTTCTCTCTTATGGTATTGCTCTTATAAATTACAGGACAAGGACGTTTGATCATTTATGGATACCCCATTATATAATGCTACGGTTATCGGTAAAATCATGGTTACTCCAGACATCATGATTTTCAGAATCGATACCGATGAAGCCAGAGAAGAGTTTGAGGCAGGACAAAATATTCTGCTCGGGCTTTACGGTTATGAAATGCGCTCATCCAATTCGGAACCAGAGTCGGTACCTGCTGAACCCGACAAGCTTATCAAGAGGCCATACTCAATCGCTTCAGCGAAGACTGAGACCCGGCAGATGGAGTTTTACATTTCACAGGTCAAGTCAGGTCAGTTAACCTCCAGACTGTTCAACCTGAATATTGGAGACAGGGTTTATGCCGGTTCAAAGATAAGCGGACTCTTTCGACTTGATGAAACGCCTGACGGCAGTGATATTGTCATGGTCGCAACAGGAACAGGTATTGCTCCCTATATCAGTTTTTTGCGTTCCCATATTGTTGAAAGGCCGGAAAGCAAAATGGTCGTCGTTCAGGGCGCTGCCCATCGCTGGGATCTTGGTTATTACAGTGAATTGACCTTTCTCGAAAAAACCTATGCAAACTTTTTTTACGTTCCGACACTGACCGATGCGGACGATCGCTGGGATGGTTTTCGATTATGTATAGAGGATCTCCTCAGAAATGATACCTTGCAGAATGAGTTTAACATAACACCTGATCCTGAACGGACGCACTTTTTTGTCAGCGGGAAACCGGAAATGGTCAGTCATGTTTCAGAATGGCTTTATGATTTTGGCTATACAAGGCATCATCCGGATGATCCCGGTGAGTTGTATGTTGAAGAGTTCTGAAGCTGCGCAGAAAAAATGCCGGGCTTCTGTCTTAAGATGACGCGAAGCTATGAGCAGGTACGGATGAATAGCAGAGTGGACAATAGCGGATTCGAACCGATGACCTTTCGCGTGTGAAGCGAACGCTCTAACCAACTGAGCTAATTGTCCTTAAAACTCAGCCGTAGTATAGGATTCGACTGCCATTTTTGCAACGTTATAAAGCATTATTTTTTTGCAAAATTCTAACACTGATATCATGGAACAAACTGATCCGGTAAAAACAATTAAAAATGCAGTCGGGATGGCTGGAGGCGCAGTGTTACTTGCTCCGATCAGCTTTCCTGTTCTCCATGCGTTAACCGGTGTTGCCGTGGCTGGGCTCGGACTCTTTGCTGCAGGAACTGTTGTCGTCAAGACAGTAAGCGCACTGACAGGCGGGCCGAATCCGACGAAAGAAAATAATGGCGCTTGTTAAGTTGACTGTTGCACAAAAAAAAAGGATTCTATGAGCTATTATCAGTTGACTCCCGAAGAAGAGCGGGTAATTGTCCAGAAAGGAACTGAAATGCCAGGGAGTGGCAAGTATTACCTGAACAAAGAGTCGGGGACTTATCTCTGTCGCCGTTGTGATACACCGCTTTTCAGATCATCTGACAAGTTTGATTCAGGAACTGGATGGCCAAGTTTTGATGACGCAATAGAAGGCGCAGTCAGGCAGATTCCTGATGCTGATGGACGGCGTACGGAAATAGTATGTGCGAATTGCGGCGCTCATCTCGGCCATGTTTTTTTCAGGGAGGGATTGACTGGGAAAAATGTTCGTCACTGTGTTAATTCAATATCATTGAGTTTTCTGCCGGAAAATATCTCGGCGGTGACGCAAAAGGCGATTTTTGCCGGCGGATGTTTCTGGGGTGTTGAGTACCATTTCAAAAAAGTTAAGGGTGTGCTTTCCGTAACATCAGGCTATACTGGCGGTGTCATTGATGATCCCTCCTACAAACAGGTTTGTACTGGAAAAACAGGACATGCTGAGGCTGTCGAGGTTGAGTTCGATGCCGCGCAGGTCAGCTATGAAATCCTTGCAAAACTCTTTTTTGAGATTCATGATCCCACTCAGCGTAATCGACAGGGACCTGATATTGGAACACAGTACCGTTCTGCAATATTTTATACTGATGAAGAGCAGAAGAGGGTAGCAGAAAAGCTTATTGATGAGTTGAGAAGCAAAGGATTTCAAGTTGTGACCAGTGTTGAAAAGGCCGGGATATTCTGGTATGCTGAAGAGTACCATCAGGACTATTACCAAAAAACAGGCCATCAGCCCTATTGCCATATTTATCAGAAACGTTTTTAGGCTCATTGTTTTTTCGTAAGTGTAAAAATCACCTGCGTCCTTTTTTCTAATGTTTTAATATGATAAGCGGATATGATCTTGTTGCTGTTTGGCGGGAGTACAGGAAGCTGGAAAGTGGTCAAGTAGCAGCCGATCTCAATATTGGTGATTACAGGGGATATGTAGCGGGAGTGTGCGATGTGTGTAACCGCTGGTTATTTACAACTCCCGAGGGAACAACTCAGGGTCAGGTCTGTGCTGTTGTAGGGAAATGGCTTGAGGAGAATCCAGGGAGATGGCATAAACCTGCAATGGGTCTTGTAATACAGGCTCTTCAGGAAGCCTTCCCCTATTATCAAAAAAAACGGAGACGAATGAGGCTGATTTTCTTTTGGGTTGTAAAGTTAAAAACCATCAGCGTCAGTAATTGAGGGTAGTGCTGTCATTGGCACGCTGATAGACATAGCTTTTCGGGTTTTCTATCTTTTTTACTGTAAAGAGCTTCGATGCCCGTTCCCATAGGTCTGTATCCTCAGCGTACTCCAAATCTCTGAACCCTTCGAGTGCCATAAAGAGCTCTCTTGTTCCAAACAGTGTTCCGCAAAGGATGCATTGACGGATGCTTATAAGTTGGTCGGGACTGTAACAGTCTTTGACCATAATCGGGTCATCGCATAGAAAGCCGCCGGAAAGCAACGAGACTTCGGGCATTTTCTTGATGAGCGCAATTCTTGTTTCAAGATGGTTTTCCAGATAATGGTCGTCACTGTCAAGAAAGGTGATGTAGCGGCCGAAAGATGCCTGAATGCCCGCATTACGGGAAAGCGCCGCTTTACGATTCTTGTGCTTCATGTACCGGATATTGGAAAATCGGCCTAAATAGGGATCAAGAGTTTCAAAGGTGTTGTCCGTGCTGCCGTCATCAACAATAATGAGCTCCCAGCTTTTGAATGACTGAGAAATAACGCTTTGCACCGCGTTCTCGAGAAGATGAGCTCGGTTACGGGTGGGCATAATAATTGAGATGTCCGGTTTGTAGCTGAATCTCATAGCCTTGCAGCTCTGATGGCAAAGGCGCAGATCAGCATGCCGGCAACCAGAAAGTTTTGCGCAATGGCGTTATAGCGCACATCCATCGTTCCAGGAGACCTTACCAAGGCAAACTGCAGAAAAAACTGGGGGATGACGAGGGCGGCAACAATTATTCCATAGGTAGTTTGTCCGATCATTAACAGATAGCATGATGCAAGAAACTGGCCGGTATTGATGAGTATTGCTGCAATTTTGGCGGCATTGGTCTCTCCGAAAACCACTGGCAGCGTTCTGATTCCAACCTGTCTGTCGCCTTCAATCGATTTGAAATCGTTGATGGTCATGGTGCCTGTGCTGGAGAGAGTGAAAAGAGCGGCAATAATCAGCGACGGCTGAAGCGATGAGAGTGTAACGCCTTTGTTATATGCGATTTCTCCGGCTATCCAGGGAATAATAAGGTAGGAAAGCGCCACAATGACATTGCCTGCCCAAAGTCTTTTCTTCAACTTGATGGGGTTGGCGCTATAGAGGTGTGCATTAATGATGCCGATGACAACGTAAAACCCGATCAGGGGGTGAATCAGATAGCCGGTGATGACCGAAAGAACCGACCAGACGGCAATCAGGATCGTGGCATTTTTAAGCGATATGGCCCCGCCGGGTATCGGGCGGTTTGGTTCATTGATTTCATCAAGATCACGGTCAAAATAGTCGTTCAGCATCTGGCAGGTTCCGCTGGCCAGAGGGCCGGTAAGTAACATGCCGAGCATAAACTTTATGTTGAAAATCTCCTTCCATCCAAAAGAGCCGCTTGCCACAGCACCGCAGAGAAAGCTCCACATAACCGGAATCCATGTAACCGGTTTGAGAAATCGTATAACCAATGCAAGCCTTGATAGATTTTCGGGAGGCATCGGTCTGGAATGAACCAGCTTACGGACACTTAATGGCGTACTGAACTCACCGTTATCCGGCTGCTGTTCTGAATCCTTGATGGAACGAAAATCACTCACCCTTACTTGCTTATGTTTTATTAACCGCTACATCAGGTCACTATTAAATCGGCTGCCGTAACCGATTGTACACCAATCAATGTTGCAAACTGTACAGCTAAACCGGGGCCGCTTCCGTCGGCATCATAGAGTAGCGCGCCGGTTGTGGTGTTGTGGAGGATGTAGTCATTTGGATGAGTGGCTGTCCCATCGGCACTTTCATGGAAGTTTGCTGCAGACAGCGCACCTGTTTTATTCAATAGTTTGAAAATAGCGTTTTCGAGCTCAATTTTATCAGTGTTTAGCGTGAAATCGTTGATCGCGTCGACATTTGTTGAGCCATTCAGCACGCTATCAAATCGGAAGTGGTCTGAACCGATACCGCCAATGAGCGTATCGTTGCCAGTTCCACCGTTGAGCGTGTCGTTGCCGATTCCTCCGTCGAGGAGGTCATTTCCGGCGTTGCCGTTCAGCGTGTCATTGCCGGAAAGACCGTAGATGTGGTCATCACCGGCAGTTCCATTCAATTTGTCGGTTCTGTTCGTACCGTTGATCGTGGTGAAGTTGAAAGCTGTCTCAAAATTAAAGGTTGTTTTATCCGATATGCCATCAAAATTATTGCTCGCAAGGTCTTTGATAGCAGTACTTTCGACCAACACATAGTAGTTACTGCCATCGGCAAGATTATCGGCAGGGTTGATGGCGACCGTATCGTGTGAGATAGTTACCTGTGTCGTGTCAGATGCGCTGATTGATTTCCAGAGTATGCCTTTGGCATCGTAAATATTGAAAGCGCCGGAGCCAGCTTGTACCGATTCATTGAAGGTCAGCACGATGTTTGAGCTGACCGCAACGGCCGAGGTATTGTCTGTCGGTGAAAAGCTCAACAGCATGGGATGAGTCGTGTCGACTGGTGTCACGCTCACTGATGGGTCGGGAATTGTGCGGTCAGCGAATTGGAGGTATTCAAAGTTGGTTAGCTGGTCGTTACCGTCAGGACCTGATACAAGAGTTATGCCGTTGCTCGCAGTGAACGTGTAAGCCTCCTTAGAACCTGCAAAAACAGCCGTATCTGAACCGCTGCCTCCGTCCAGTGTATCGTTGCCGAGCATGCCGTAGATGATATCATCACCACGCATGCCGTCCAGTATATTGTCTGCGGCATTGCCGGTCAATTGATCGTTGCCATCACCGGCGATTGCGTTCTCAATCTGCGTCCCTGAAGCAATGGTGAGAAAGGTTGTTCCGGCCAGTGTTGACGAATGGTTTTCATTAAGGTTAAGATCAAGATTACGATACATCGCTGCGGCGTCAATCCAGTCTGTTCCCCCATTGGTGTCTGAAAGTGTCAAGCGTGATGATTGACCTGATGCAGCCAGAACGGTCAGTACTTCGTCAGTGTAGTGATAAACATCATTGTTCGTGACGGTCGATCCATAGCCGTTGAAAGCAACAGAATTCAGTGTGCCGGAATCTCTCTTTACGACATCCTGAATCTGCAATGTCCAAGTGCCAAAACTTGACTCGCCACGCAGTCCATCAATACCGAAGGTGTAGCTCAGGCCGTAGTCTGATGTTGAAGCGGTACCTGTGCTGCCGTTATAGAGACTCATTGTTGTGCCATCAGGCGACATCAGGCTTATTCGAAGATTGGTGAAATTCGAGTGGGTCAGATTGAGTGTCAGGTCAACGTGTTCAAGACTGACATTCTGTGAGACACTGAATGAATAGGTTGTTGTCGCCAGATCTGCTATAGGTTTAGCTGTCTGAAAGGTGCCCGTGGCAACGGATTCATTTTTCGAGGTAGCTGCGTTCGGATTCAGAATATTCCATATCTCAGCCATTCGTACAGCATTGAACGCATTGATCAAGCCGTATCCATAGTCTTCGCTGTAATGCAGTCCGCCACCGTTCCAGTTGTCGGCGCCGCTCCATTTCCATGACAAATTTTCGTTTGTCTTTGGGCCGCCGTAAAGGCTTCCGGCACCGACTGAAGAGTAGGAAAGTATGTTTTGCACATCTCTCCAGCCGAGTGTATTGTTGGCGCTGAGCATCAGTGTTACCACACCAACAGTTACAGGGCCTGCCGCAGAGGTGCCGCCAAATTGATCAGTGTAATCGTTGTTCAACAGGCCGTCATAGCCCTTTCCTGTGCCCAGCAGGTCGGTTGTCACTGAACCTGCTGGTGCTGCCACAAGGATATGGGCACCGTATGTTGAATACGAAGCGACTTTTCCGGTGCTGTCAAGAGCTGCGACAGTTACCGTGTAACGGGAAGCATCCAGCGCATCTCCGTTGCCGTCAATATTGTTGTTGCCAGCCGATTTGATATTGATTGTGCCAAGTCCATTCCGGCCGTTAACCGAAGCATTGGCAAACTTTACAATATCGCCAGATGATGTAAAATCAGGGTATCCGCCATAACTGTGGTTGGTGACATCAAATTGACCAAGACTATCAAGCGTCAGCAGGTAGCGCGACCATGCCGAGTTGATGTCATCTTTGCCTCCAAAAATACGAATAGCGGTAATTTTGGTCTCAAATGCAATACCAACACCGCCCAGACCGTTATTTTCAGCGGCA
The DNA here is from genome assembly GCA_903887845.1 of uncultured Chlorobiaceae bacterium. Taxonomy (GTDB): domain Bacteria; phylum Bacteroidota; class Chlorobiia; order Chlorobiales; family Chlorobiaceae; genus Chlorobium. The sequence goes on along the minus strand of CAISRC010000025.1, from coordinate 20,599 downwards.
ATAAGACCGGCGACTGATGTTCCATGACCATCTGAAGATGTCAGCGGCTGGCCATCATTCAGTGTGCCGGAAATTGTTACTTGGCGGCTGGAGTCGTAGTTAGCATTAAGATCCCAGTGGGTTTTCTGTACTCCGGAGTCCCATATCCCGACCTTGATCCCCTGTCCACGGTAGTCAGTCCACACCCTTTCGAGCCCCAAAAAAGGTGTGCTTCCGGTTCCATAACCCAACTGGCCAATCATCGACAGATGCCATTGGCTGGCATAAAGCGGATCATCGGGCTTGAATGAATCAATCATAATATTGATTTTCTCTGGTAAGATTTCAGTACAACAAGCGGTACTGGTCTGAGAGACACGAACCTCATTGGATCACTCCATCTATGGAAACAATCCGATCAACTCGAAAGGCCTCTTTTCCTTGCTGACAGGGTGAACGACTCACCATCACGCCTTCAAGTTCGAGTCGGGTTCCTGTTTCAAACTGCCCCATCCTCACACCAACAAGCGCAATTGTTTGTCCATCTGGACCACGTAAAAGAGGGCAGATTACACCTCCGGTTGTGATTTCACCATGCAGTAAAACCTTTACCGGTTGGGGTGATGAAAAATTCTCAACAGCCATTACTTTTCCTGTGGAACCGAAAAAACTGCATGCAGCAACCATCACAACAGTCATCCATAACTTTAGCATATTGTTATAAATATATCAATTAAGGGCGCCTCAGTCAAGTGATATTTGATTCTTGATTCGATTATGATTTGCGTTCGATGATCCTTGAAACAGCTCAGCAAATCGATACACCGAACAAGTTATAACGATACTTGGTGAGTTGCTAATTTCACAAATAGATTTTTAGGTTTATCTTTTGATTATAGAGAGAATTAAGGGTACTCTTTTTTCCCATGCTGCCGGTTATGATGTTACTCCATTCATAATGGCACTATGCTTTCTGTCCAGTAAAACAGACAATAACAATATTTTTTTATGATTGACAGTAATGTATTAATTGCATTTTTTTCAACATCAGTCATTCTTGCTCTCTCTCCCGGTCCCGATAACCTTTTCGTCATGGCACAGTCAGCCCAGAATGGACGTACGGCAGGCTTCTATGTAACACTCGGTCTGGCTACAGGGCTTATAGGGCATACTGTTGCTGTGGCTTTTGGCCTTGCCGCCATTGTGCACTCATCTGTGCTTGCTTTTGGTGTTATTAAGTTTACGGGTGCGGCATATCTGCTTTATCTTGCATGGCAGGCGCTCCGGGCAACAGCAACAACTTTTCAGCATCGGTCGGTTCAAGTGCTTTCCGGAGGAAGTCTTTACCGGAGAGGGATTATCATGAATTTGACCAATCCCAAGGTTTCGTTCTTTTTTTTGGCTTTTTTGCCGCAGTTTGCCGATCCTCGTCATGGCTCCATGATGGTGCAGTTTTTTCAACTCGGGGGTGTTTTCATCATGGCAACGTTACTGGTATTTGGGGTTATCAGCCTTTTTGCAGGTGGACTTGGCGACAGATTTCGCACCTCCCCCCAGGTACAGAAAACGGTTAACAGGATTGCTGCTTTGGTGTTTATAGGGCTTGCTGTGAAACTGGCATTCTCTGAACGTTAAAGAGGCTATGCTCGAAGTTCAAAAACCTTTGCATGACATTTTTTTTTAAAAAAGATTAAGAAAGGTTTCAATTTGTTCTTTGGGATTCCTTTATTGAGAATGAGGTAAGTCATTATCTTATATCTTGAAATAAAAGAACAGTTATATTCCACCCATGCCACATCACATCCTGATATCCGCGATTTCCCGTTCACGGAAACAGGTCTTCCGTACAAAAAGGAAGCTCACTGATTTGATTATGCAAAAATCAACGCTCATCGCTGTTCTTGTCGTCATTACGGCCATGATCGTTCCTCTCTTCCTGCATGCGCAAACAAGAGATGATTCACTACAGTCTCAGGTTCAAATAAACTCCTATATCGTCAAGGAAACAGGAAGTTCCAAAGTATTGATGGCCAAAGATATCGACAGACCAGTTTCTCCGGCCAGTCTGACCAAGATACTAACCTGTATCATGGCGATTGAAAGTGGCCGAATGGATCAGGATGTGCTTATTACAAAAGAGTCGACGATGGTTGAGCCCTCTAAAGCAGGATTTAGACAGGGTGATAAAATCAAGCTTGTCGATCTTGTTAAGGCGGCTATGGTCAATTCAAGCAACGATGCGGCATTTGCCATAGCGATATATCTTTCAGGTAATATTGATTCGTTTGTTGCCTCCATGAACTATAAGGCAAAGATGATTGGAATGAAAAATTCCCGGTTTACCAACCCGGCCGGTTTTGATAAAGGCATTTATGCGGGCAATATATCGACAGCAGAGGATCTTTTACGGCTTACGGAATATGCAGTAAAGAATCCCGTGTTTAACCAGGTCGCCCGCCTTGAGAAAGCCGTTTTTATGGAGCAGACGACTCATAAAGTATATTGTCTGAGAACACACAACAAGCTTCTTGATAAATATCCTTATGCTGTTGGTATCAAGACCGGTTATACAACCAGGGCTGGCGGGTGTTTGATTGCCAGAGCGATAAAAGATGACAAGGATATTCTCCTCGTGATGCTGAATGCTAAAACCGACCGATGGAATGTTGCTGCGAACTTGTTCGACATGGCATTTACTAACCGAGTACTAAATCCCGAATCAGCTCTTTCCGGGCGTCTTGTTGCTCAGGCACAAAGTCGATCAGAAACATTTGCTCCGGCAACAGCAATTCATAAGTCGAAGAAGCAGGAAATTGCCGGGCAGAAGAGCAGCTGCAAGTCGAAGAAGCAGGAAATTGCCGGGCAGAAGAACAGCAGCAAGACGAAGAAGCAGGTAATTGCCGGGCAGAAGAACAGCAGCAAGTCGAAGAAGCAGGAAATTGCCGGGCAGAAGAACAGCAGCAAGACGAAGAAGCAGGTGATCGCTGATCAAAAGAACAGCCGGAAGTCGAAAAAGCATGAACTTGTTGCATCAAAACCGGCCAGGAAAACAAAAAAGAAAATTGCCCTGACTCTGTTCTTAAAACCCATTGTACCCTCTAACCAAATTTGCAATAATGATCAAGCATATCGTGATGTGGCGGCTTAAGGATGTTGCTCATGGCAATGACAAGCAAACTAATGCTTCTCTTATCAAGGAAAAGCTGTTGGGACTCAAGGGAAGAATTCCCGGGATGACGGCTATTGAAGTGGGATTAGATTTCAGCCTTACTGATAGTTCTGCTGATGTGGTATTGTATAGTGAATTTATTGACAGGAAAGCTCTCGCAGAGTATCAGGTAAATCCAGAACATGAAATAATAAAGCCGTTTACCGGGGACGCCAGTGAAGAACGGAGAATTATCGATTACGAGGTATGAGGTAACAATAAAAAGCGGATGGATTTAAGCCTTCCGCTTTTTACTGAATTGGTTTCTTTTTTTGTTATCCCTGAACGATGCACTCTGCAGGGCAAACAGCAACGCAGGCTGGAGCGTCAGCGTATCCTTCGCACTCGGTACAGGAGCCGGCATCAATGATATAAGCATCGTCGCCGGCAGTAATTGCCGTAACTGGACATTCTGGTTCACAAGCTCCGCAGTAGGTGCATTCGTCGGTAATGAAGAGTGCCATATTAATTTCCTCGCTTAAAAGTTGTAAAAAAAAAGAAAGAACAATTCGAATCTAATTGCGGTAAATATAAGATTTTTTTTTAGCTCAAAAAAAACGTTGACTCAGTTAATAACAAAGTTCCGCCATGAATTTTTTCGCAGTTACTGTTGCTCATGGATTTCATAAGCGTTTATAATGTCGCGGACAAGCTTGTGGCGGACAACATCGGATTTGTCAAGATAGACAAAGCTTATGCCCTTGATATCTTTAAGGATTTTCGGTGAATTGGTAAGTCCGGAATCGAACTCTTTTGGAAGATCAATCTGGGTTACATCGCCGGTAATGATCGCTTTGGAGTTGATGCCAAGTCTTGTCAGGCACATTTTCATCTGCTTGTTCGATGCGTTCTGTGCTTCATCGAGAATAATAAAAGAATTGTTCATTGTCCTGCCCCGCATGTATGCAAGCGGGACAATCTCAATAACCCGCTGTTCTGTAAGGAGCTTAAGCTTTTCAACCGTTAACATGTCCTGAAGTGCATCGTAAAGGGGGCGCAGGTAGGGATCTATTTTCTGTGCAAGATCGCCTGGCAGAAACCCCAGGCTTTCGCCAGCTTCGACTGCCGGTCTGGCAAGCACAATTCGTTTGACGCTTTTGGCTTTCCATGCCGCGACGGCTATGGCAACAGCCGTATAGGTCTTTCCGGTACCTGCCGGGCCTATGGCAAACATAATATCATTTTTCTTTGCTTCAGCTACCATCCGTCTCTGGCCATCTGTTTTGGCTCTTACGGTATAGTCCTGTGTCGATAGGATAACATCTCCGTCGCCGTAATGGGTGAGTTTTGGAGCAGGAGATTGGGAAAGACCAAGATTGATGAGCGTGTTAAGGTCATTGTCGAGCACCTCGCCATGCTTGCCGGCAAGTAAAATCATCTCGCTGAAAATCCGTTCGAGGAGCGCTACCTCTTGGGCTCCTCCCCGGAGGATGATTTGTGTGCCTCGTGCAGTTATCTGTATATCAGAAAACTCAGCTCTGATTTTTTTCAGGAGAGAATCGTAAGGCCCGAAAAGAATGACAGGTTCAATGCCCTGAATATCGATGGTTTTTTCTGTCGTCAAAATTATTGAGGATTATTGCAATTATAAAGAGGGATTCCTGTACTCAAGATAAGGGCTTTCGGTGGAAAGGTAGTGTTGCACATAATCACGTATTCCATCTTCAATTGAGGTGAGAGGCTCACTGAATCCTGCTGCCCTAAGCTTTGTCATTTCGGCACAGGTGTAATACTGGTATTTGTCGCGCAGGGTTTCCGGCATTGGAACGTAGTCAATGAGAGGCTGCTTGCCAAGAGCCGAAAAGGTAGCGGTCGCCAATTCCTTGAAACTTCTTGCCTCTCCACTGCCGACATTAAAAATGCCTGCTGCGGGGTTTTCAAGCAGCCACAACATTATTCTTGTGCAATCTTTCACCGAGATAAAATCTCGCAATTGTTCGCCGTTCTTATAGTCTGGTCTGTGCGACTGAAAAAGTTTCACGGAGCCTTTATCCTGAATTTGATGGAATGCTTTGTAGACGACACTGCTCATATCGCCTTTATGATACTCGTTTGGGCCGTAGACGTTGAAAAATTTCAGGCCAACAGCCTTGTCGAGAATGCTGTTTTTGATAGCCCAGCGGTCAAACAATTGCTTCGAGTACCCGTACATATTGAGTGGCCTGAGCTTGTCGAGTTGCTGAATATCATCACTGTATCCGTTTGATCCATCTCCGTACGTTGCAGCACTTGATGCATAGATAAGCCGGACATCATGCTCTATACAGAAAGAGGCAATTTTTTTTGAGTAGCCAAAATTGTTCCTCAGAAGGTGATCAGCATCGGTTTCTGTTGTAGAACTGTTCGCTCCCATGTGGATGATGGCTGATATACCCGTCAATGCACCTTTCTCAAGCAGGTCGGGAAAAAGAGCTATTGGGATAACATCAGCAAAATGAAGTCCGGACAGGTTCCGCCATTTTTCAGTAGTTGTCGATCCAAGATCATCAATGATTATGATGTTTTCTTCACCCCTGCGGTTAAGTTCCCAAAGCATGGCACTGCCAATAAATCCTGCCCCGCCGGTGATAATGATCATGTAAAAAAGTTTAAATTTTATGTGCTCAGATCAAATATAAAGAGGCGGGTATAAAGAACAAAAGGCCACTTTGATAGAGAAGTGGCCTTTCAGAAAAAGAGTGTATTCAAGCGGAAGCTTTAAGCTGGCTGGTATTGACCAGAAGTTGCCTTCCCCGGAGCAGCCATGTTCTTATGGTGTCAATCGGTGTTCCAATAATATCTGAAATCTGCCGGTGTTGTAGTCCTGATATTTCTTTCAACAGAACAGAGAACTTTATGTCTGCCGCACAATGCTTCAGTGAATCAAGAAGCTGAAGGTGTGGCTGGCATTTGTTTTCGCTGATACAGAAATCGGTGTATTGTCCAAACTGTTTAATATAACACTCTCTGAAGGCTTTCAAGAGATCAATTTCTTTTATGTTTTTATCCGCATAAAGATATGTCTTGTAGACTAAATCTTCAGAATCGTGCTCGTTGCAGGTCATCCACCATGCAATACTGTAGATATCGTTGAGAAGATCAAGAGGTGTTTTTTTTGTGCTTGTCATTTCGCCCCCTATTAATTTGGATTCTTTTTGTCCTGTTTTAATGTATAAAATAATTGAGGATTGTCCAGACTTTTTTCATGAATTGTCATAAAAAGATGTTTTTTTAAGAAGAACAATTGCCAGGACGGGTCTATCCGGCTTGGACAAAGTGTTGGAGCAATTTTCAGCAACGACGAAAAGGGTTACCATGAAAAGAGAGATAGGGCGTCTTCTTAATCCGGCATTAAAGAATATTGCGACATACAAGGTTGAAGGAGGACAGCATGCAGAGATCAAGCTGAATCAGAATGAAAGCCCTTTTGATGTGCCGTTGTGGCTTAAAGAGGAGATTATCGGAGAGTTCATCAAGGAACCCTGGAACCGTTATCCGGATATTCTGCCATACCGGGGTATGCAGGCTTATGCCGATTTTCTGGGCATTTCGCCTGATTCTGTGATGATGAGCAACGGCTCAAATGAAATGCTCTATACGATATTTCTCGCATGTCTTGGTCCTGGCAGAAAGGTGCTTATTCCTGACCCCTCGTTTTCCCTTTACGAAAAAATAGCTCTCTTGTTGCAGTCCCGGATTGTCAGCGTACCTATGCATTCAACCCTTGATTTCGATGTGGATGCAATTCTTCGGGCGGCGCATGATGAGGCAGTAGATGTTATTGTCATCTCTACGCCGAATAATCCGACATCAAAATCATTGACATTTGACGAAGTTCGGCTGATTGTGGAATCTTCTGATGCCATTGTGCTGGTTGACGAAGCGTACATTGAGTTTTCAAGTCAGCGATCCATTCTTGAGCTCATTGACGAACTCCCCAATCTTGTTGTGCTCCGTACCATGTCCAAAGCGCTTGCGCTTGCAGGTATACGGATTGGCTTTGCTGTTGCCAATCCCTTGCTGATGGCCGAGCTTGCCAAGCCGAAAATACCGTTTGCTTCCAGCAGGCTTGCCGAAATAACCCTCACAAAGGTGTTGGCGAATTACTCACTGGTTACTGATGCTGTATCATATATTCTTCATGAGCGGGATAAGCTCTTTAATGAGCTGCTTTTCATTGACGGCGTGGAACCGTTCTTGAGTGATACCAATTTTTTGATTATCAGGGTCAGTGACTCAGGGGCTGTGTTCAATAGCCTTCGTAGCGCTGGCATTCTGGTTCGAAATGTTTCCGGTTACCATCTGATGGAGAACTGTCTGAGATTCAATATTGGGCTGGTTGAGGAAAATCGGCAGATCATCGAAAAGCTCAGGTCGCTTTAATATGCAGGAGTTCAGAAAGTTACATGGAACAGAAATGAATCGGCTGAATGCTGAGCAGTATTCGCTTGCGCTGAAACACCCTCTTTATCTGATGCTCCATAATATTCGCAGTATGTGGAATGTTGGAGCAATGTTTCGCACGGCTGATGCTGCAGGCATTGAAAAAATGATTCTTTCCGGCTATACGGCAATACCACCAAGAAAAGAGATTGCAAAAACAGCATTAGGTGCCCAGGAAACTGTTGTATGGGAGTATCATTCCGACCCGTTGGAGACCCTTGGAATGTTGAAGCAACAGGGCGTACGAATCTGCGGACTGGAGATTGCATCAGGAAGCCGTTCCTATACGACAGTAAATCCGGGTGATTTTCCCCTGTGCCTTGTCGTCGGTAATGAAGTTGACGGCCTTGAAAATGATGTGCTCAACTTGTGTGACGATGTGCTCGAAATTCCTCAGTACGGTACCAAACATTCGTTAAACGTTGCTGTTGCAACGGGTATAGCCATGTTTGAACTTGTGCGTGTTCTTCGCAGTGGGATGTAACTTTTTGGTTTTTGACGTTGTTTTGATTACATATAATTTCAATGATATATAACTGTCCTCTTCAATGCTTCATTACAAGACATACGAGTTGGATGATCCCGAAGCTCCCTGGGTTGTGTTTGTTCACGGAGCTGGCGGCAGTTCTTCGATATGGTTTCTCCAGATAAAGGAGTTTATCAAGCATTTTAATGTGCTGCTTGTTGATCTCAGGGGGCACGGAAAGTCGAAGGGTATGGCTGTTCCAAAGGAAGTGCGTCATTACGATTTTGAGGATATAACCCGTGATATTCTCGAAGTGCTTGACTCCCTGAAAATCGAGAAGGCTAACTTCATCGGCATATCACTTGGAACCATTCTCATCCGTAATCTCAGTGAAATAGCCCCGGATAGGGTTACTTCAATGATAATGGGAGGCGCGATCATAAGACTTAACATCCGGGCAAAGGTTCTTGTTGCCCTTGGAAATATTTTCAAAAGCCTTGTGCCATTCGTGTGGCTCTATACCTTTTTTGCATGGATTATTATGCCCAGCGAGCGCCATAAAAAGTCAAGGCTGCTGTTTGTCAATGAGGCCAAAAAGGTCGCGCAGAAAGAGTTTCTGCGGTGGTTTACTCTGACGTACGAAGTCACTCCGCTGTTAAAATACTTTGAGGAGAAAGATACCGCAATTCCTACCCTTTACCTTATGGGAGAGGAAGATCACATGTTTTTGCCTGCGGTTCGTTATATCATCACCAAGCATACCAATTCATGGCTTGAGGTGATACAAAATTCCGGTCATGTCTGTAACGTCGACCAACCGAGAGAGTTCAATACCCGCGCTATACGTTTTTTGAAAAAAAACACCCCATCCCGTTCTGCGTCCACTGAAAACGACGGTGTCCGGCTTGCAGCCTGTTAAGTAACAGGCTTGTTGTAGTTGTTCATGGCATGTTCTACGCCGTTGATGACGAAATCAAGCGCAGCATCCCTGCAAACAGGCAGTACCTTATTCATCACCATTTTTTCATCCTCACTGAATTTTCCAAGGACAAACGACGAAAAGGAACTCAGAGGTTGTTCATCTGGTCTGATGCCTATCCGCAGGCGAGCAAATTCATCACTTCCGAGACATTCGATAATGTGTTTCAGCCCGTTTTGCCCGCCGGCTGATCCTTTTGGACGTATGCGTATGGATCCTGAAGGGAGGTTAAGATCATCGCAGAGAACCAGAATTTCGCTTCTGTCAATTTTGTGAAAATTCATTGCCGCGACGACAGCGTGACCTGAGAGGTTCATATAGGTCATTGGTTTGATGATGATGACGCTCTCCCCTCTGTGCCTGATTTTAGATCCCAGATATTTTCCTTTTCCTTTACTGAATCCAGCATTGAAAGAATCTGCAATTATTTCGGCCGCACAAAAGCCGATGTTGTGCCGTGTACCGACATATTGGGAGTCAGGATTCCCAAGACCCACTAAAAGTTTCATAAATAAAAAAAAATAAATCCAGCGGAGTAGTTTAGGGTTTCTCTCTTCAAAAGCAGGAAAGATAAAGGAATAATAATACAAAGAGGTGCGACAAAATGAATAAACACCGTTCATTTCGTGCCATAAAAAAATCAAGTATTCATATTTCAGAAGTGTAATATCATGGTGATCTGATTTAAAAAGGCATTGAGATTCATGAAAAAAGTTGCAAATTAGAACTTACTGTTGTTGACAGGACGATTTAGGGTGCTGTTGACAATATTTTTTTTCTTGAGTCAGGAAAAACAGTGAAAAAAAAAGAACAATGAAAAAACCGTTTAACGTAACATGGTGGGCCAGAGCTGTGTCAGTTCTGGGAGGCCTTGGCGTTTTGTTACAGGCGCCCAATGCGCTGGCAAGCGAGGCCGATTTGGTATTGCCGGATTTACACGCTGTATCATTCCTCGGAGGAATACCAGGTGACACGCTCCTTATGTGGGGTCTTGCAATCTGTTTGTTCGGGATGATTTTTGGTGTCGTACAGTACATGGGTATCCGTAATCTTCCGGTTCACAACGCCATGCGCGAGATCAGTGAACTGATTTATGAGACCTGCAAAACCTACCTTGTGACGCAGGGTAAATTCATTCTTGTTCTTTGGGTTCTTATCGGTGCGATTATTGTTGCTTACTTTGGATGGCTTCGCCACCTTGAAACAATCAAGGTTGTTTTCATTCTTGTTGCCAGTCTTATCGGTATTCTCGGAAGCTATACCGTTGCATGGTTTGGCATGAGAATCAACACCTTTGCCAACTCAAGGACAGCATTTGCAAGTCTAGGAGGAAAACCCTTTCCAACCTATGCTATCCCCCTCAGGGCAGGCATGAGTATTGGTATGCTGCTGATCAGCATTGAGCTTTTCGTCATGCTCTGCATTCTTCTTTTTGTGCCTAAAGATTTTGCCGGTCCATGCTTTATCGGTTTTGCCATCGGTGAGTCGCTTGGCGCTTCAGTGCTTCGTATCGCTGGCGGTATCTTTACCAAGATTGCCGACATCGGTTCCGATCTCATGAAGATTGTTTTCAAGATCAAGGAAGATGACGCCCGTAATCCTGGCGTTATTGCTGACTGTGCCGGTGATAATGCTGGCGACTCGGTTGGTCCTACCGCTGACGGTTTTGAAACCTACGGTGTTACCGGTGTTGCTCTTATCTCCTTTATTTTGCTTGCCATCAAAGCTCCTGAAGTACAGATCATGCTGCTTGTCTGGATCTTCGCCATGCGTCTTGTGATGATTCTTGCCAGTGCCTTCTCCTACTGGGCGAATGCAGCTTTGGCCAAGATGAAGTACAGCAATGCTGACGAGATGAACTTTGAGAAGCCTCTCATCACGCTTGTCTGGCTTACCTCAATTGTTTCGATTATCCTTACCTACATCGCATCCTGGTATCTGATCAGCACCCTCGGTGACGGCACCATGTGGTGGAAGCTTGCTTCGATCATCACTTGCGGAACGATTGCCGGTGCACTTATTCCTGAACTGGTAAACCGCTTTACCTCTACTGAGTGTGCCCATGTGCGTAACGTCGTACAATGCTCCAAGGAGGGAGGCGCAGCCCTGAACATTCTTGCAGGTCTTGTTGCCGGTAACTTCAGTGCATACTGGATGGGCCTTGCCATTGTCAGTTTGATGGGTGCCGCTTATGGCCTCAGTACTCTTGGAATAACCACTCTCGGTTTGACTCCTGAGCTGATTGCCTCACAAGGACTCCTCACTGTCGGACTTGACAAAGTAATCATGCTGGCTCCTTCGGTGTTTGCTTTCGGTCTTGTTGCTTTTGGCTTCCTGAGCATGGGTCCGGTGACCATCGCGGTTGACTCATACGGACCGGTTACTGACAATGCCCAGTCTGTCTATGAGCTATCGCTTATTGAGTCGATTCCGAATATCAAGCAGAACATCCAGAGTGAGTTTGGCTTCCAGCCTGACTTTACCAATGCTAAAAGGTACCTTGAAGCTAACGACGGCGCAGGCAACACCTTCAAGGCAACGGCTAAACCAGTGCTGATCGGTACCGCTGTGGTTGGTTCCACAACGATGATCTTCTCGATTATCATGATCCTTACCAATGGCCTTGCAGACACTGCTGCCATTGCAAAGCTTTCGATTCTGTCCCCTCCATTCCTGCTTGGACTGATGATGGGCGGCGCTATTATCTACTGGTTTACCGGAGCATCGATGAATGCCGTGACCACAGGCGCCTACTTTGCCGTTGAATTCATCAAGAAGAATATCAAGCTCGACAGCTCCGTTGAAAAAGCATCGATTGAGGACAGCAAGAAGGTTGTGGAAATCTGCACGAAGTTTGCGCAGAAAGGTATGATCAATATCTTTCTTACCGTTTTCTTTACCACCCTTGCCTTTGCGTGTCTTAACTCATTCTTCTTTATCGGTTACCTTATCTCCATTGCGCTTTTCGGTCTCTACCAGGCCATCTTCATGGCCAATGCCGGTGGTGCATGGGACAACGCCAAGAAGATTGTTGAAACCGAGCTTAATGCAAAAGGCACTCCCCTTCATGATGCCTCGATTGTTGGTGATACCGTCGGCGATCCTTTCAAGGACACCTCTTCGGTTGCCCTGAACCCGATCATCAAGTTCACCACACTCTTTGGTCTGCTTGCAATTGAACTCGCCATTGAGCTTGCTCCACAGGTTGCACTTACTCTCGCAGCAGTGTTCTTTGCACTCTCATTGGTTTTTGTACACCGTTCCTTCTTCTCCATGAGAATCAAGGCGGACGAACACTAAACGTCAGTTTGTTTCCTGCTGATCAGCAGGATTCATGCACAAGAGAGCCGCAGCAATGCGGCTCTCTTGTTTGCATTTATTCTATCTCAATGCCGTAGGTATCCAGCAAACCAATGACCCCGGGGAGTGAGAATCTGGCTTTTCTGAGACGGTTTGTTTCTGGATTGATCAAGTAGTTGAAGGCGGAAGTGAAATTTGCCTGTTCGAGGTTGGTGTGAAAGAATGTGGTTTGTAAGAGGTCACAGTTCTCAAATATTGCTCCGGTCAAGTCCGCTTCACTGAAATCAGCTTCCTGCATATTGCAATTTTTGAATTTTGTGTTTTTGAGCTTCAACCCTGAAAAGAGCGAAAGCTTCAGGAGGCAAGCATCAAACTCAAGTTCCAGCATAAATTTCCGGCAATCACTGAACAGTACACCAAGCAATTTGCAGTTCACAAACTTCACTTCCTGGAGGCTGCTGTTTTTAAGTTTAGCCAGGCTGAGATCGCACCCGTCAAACCGGCAATTGACAAATCTTACACCGGAGAGATCAGCGCTGTTAAAGTTGCAGTGGATGAACGCACACTGTTCATAATAGCCCTCTTTTTCAAGTGTTCTGATTTCTCTTATTTCTTCCATTATCGTTTATTTGTTTGCATCAACCCCGGAACCCTTTGCTGGAAAAGAATTCCGGGGAGAAATTGTATTTTCTCTTGATCTGTTCGAAAAAGGTTAGTTGGCTTCTGTTTCGGAGCTGAGCGTACGGGAGAGTAATGTTATATTGTTTTACCTTTTGCCCATTAGTGTCAATATTTTATGTTCAAATTCATCAAATTTCTGCTGCAATAGTTTTATGCCTTGCTCTTTTTCATTTTTAGTCATGAATGAGTAGTTGATGCTGTTTGAAACAAATTGTTTTATTTCATCATAAGAATATCTGTATCTGCTTGCAAGAAGCACATACTCTTCTGTCAAACTGCCCCTCGAAACGCCAGAATCATCAGAAGATATGACAATCGGTACACCAAAATCAGAATAGAGCCTTATTGGATGTGCTTCATCTTTTACGCCAAGTATAAAGTCATTACTGGTAAGGTTGATCTCTACAGGAATATTATTAACCTTCATGCGGTTCAGCGTTTGCAGGGCATTTGTTTCGTAAGCGATATCAACACCATGGCCAATCCTGTTGGCTCCTGCAACAGAGACGGCATCTGAAATATGGTATTTCAGCTCTTCAGGCAACACCATTCCTGTCGTTAACTCTCCCGCATGCATGGATGTTTTGATATGAGGATATTTTTTTTTCAGGTACCTGAACATTTGCATGTGGAGGTTGTAATCAGAAAGTGCAATGGCATCATTCTCCGAACTTACGATGTTGACACCGACAACTTTGGCGTTTTTATCTGCCTCATAAAATGCGGCATAGAGGCCGGAGAAGAACTGAGATGGTGTGGTATTTCTGGACACATAGCTTTGAAAGCGCAACGTAAAGCTCTCATCATCAATCCCCTTCGTGCATAAATCTACGAGATCACGATACTGGTTGACCTTGCTGTAAAATAGTGTGTCTTTACTGACGCCGGATATGAAGCCATCCAGAGCAGCACGAAAAGCCTTGTTCTCGATATTGATCTCACCTTTTCGGACAAGTGAGTCAAATTGCGGATCAGCCTTCTGATAACCCGGAGAGACAAACATGGTTTCGAGGTACTGAACATTCTCGTTTTTAGCCCGATTTTTCAGCAACTGAATACCTTCTGCATAATATTTCTGGTTGCCGTTAAAGATTTTCGAGAAATATGAAAAGGTATTGAAAAACTGTACGTCTGGTGCAGGCGCGTCATGATAATGATTTGCATAATCTTTATCGGACCAGTGACTGAAAAAATCACTGTACATCACCTTGTTACTTCTCAGGTTTTTAACTGAAACGGTATCTTTTAACTTGTCAGTGTCTTTCGGGGTGATAACCGTAAAGTCGTTTTTACTGATCCAGTACCCTTCCTTATTGATCCAGTCCAGGTAATTCTCCGCATACAATGATCCGGTAAAGTGTTGATGAATATCCCCGCCTTTAGGCATAAGGGTAAAGAAAAGACGTAATTTCGCGATATCCGGTCTTGGCGTTGCTATCAGTGTGCTATACCATGTCTTTGTCGCATTGTACGGGCTAATTGCTTTTTCTTTTGCATGAACAGTAACCGGATACAGAAAAAGCATCCATATCAGTAGAATGAAACTTGACTTTTTTGGCATTGCCGTATGGGTTTCTGTGTAGTAAAGGATTATTTTACAGTGTATTATGCAATGTATACGTTATCTCGGTGAAAGCAAAATTCATATCAATTCATAAGGAGAGTGTATGATTCTGACTGAGTATAAGGGAACGGGGACGGCAGAATGAACGTCGCGATTATTGATGCCACAAATTTCCGAAACGCTTACCTATATTAACACTTTCATTTCTCGTAATCAGTACGATCATCACAGGGACAGCATGATAGCTGTTGAGTAAAATGAAATTTGATTTATTGATACCCTCTTATGCATTTTGCTGCGAAAGTACTTCGATAGTTGAGAGGCATTTAAAAAAGCAGAGCAATGAATGAGGTCACACATAACAAAATTGTATCCTTTATCTGGGGCATAGCCGACGATGTCCTCCGTGACCTCTTCAAACGGGGCAAATATCCCGACGTTATTCTTCCCCTATGTGTCATCCGCCGCATGGACGCCGTGCTCGAACCGACCAAACAAGCCGTGCTCGACATAAATAAACTGCTCGACGATGCAGGAATCACCGAACAGCGTGCAGCGCTCTGTGAAGCGTCAGGGCAGGCATTCTACAACACCTCCCAATTTACCCTGCGCGACCTCAAATCACGCGGCAGCCAGCAGCACCTCCTTGCCGATTTCGAAGACTACCTCAACGGCTATTCACCCAACGTCCAGGACATTCTCGAAAACTTCAAGTTCCGCAACCAGCTCTCCACACTCTCCAAAGCTGATGCCCTCGGCACACTCATCAACAAGTTCCTTGACCCTGAAATCGACCTCACCCCCGCAGGTATCGACAACCATGCAATGGGCACCGTATTCGAAGAACTCGTCCGCAAATTCAATGAGGAGAACAACGAAGAGGCCGGTGAACACTGGACACCCCGCGACGCCGTGCGCCTGATGGCCAACCTTGTCTTTTTACCGATTGAGGAGAAACTCAAGTCGGGCACCTACCTGCTCTGCGACTGCACCTGCGGAACCGGCGGTATGCTCACTGTTGCCGAAGAGACCGTTTTATCCATAGCCGCAAAGCATCAGCAGGATATCCAATGCCATCTCTACGGGCAGGAAATTAACCCCGAAACCTACGCCATTTGCAAAGCCGACATGCTGCTCAAAGGGGAGGGCGAAAACGCCGACCACATCGTTGGCGGCGCTGAATGGTCAACCCTCTCGCACGATGCCTTTCCCTCCCGCGTTTTCGACTTCATGCTCTCCAACCCCCCCTACGGCAAGAGCTGGAAAAAAGATCTCGAAGCAATGGGCGGCAAAGAGGGGATGCGCGACCCCCGCTTCAGGGTGATGCACCAAGGCGAAGAGCTCTCACTCGTCACCCGTTCCAGCGACGGTCAGTTGCTCTTTTTAGCCAATCTGGCCTCCAAAATGAACCAGAGCTCCGCGCTCGGCAGCCGCATCGCCGAAGTCCATAACGGCAGTTCGCTCTTTACTGGCGATGCCGGACAGGGCGAAAGCAACATCCGCCGCTGGCTCATCGAAAACGATTGGGTCGAAGCCATTGTAGCCCTGCCGCTCAACCTCTTTTACAACACCGGCATTGCCACCTACATCTGGGTGCTCACCAACCGCAAACCTGCACACCGCGAGGGCTTTCTGCAGCTTATCGACGCCACCCAGTGGTTCAAGCCGCTCCGCAAAAACCTCGGCAAAAAGAACTGCGAACTCTCCCAGGAAGACATTGACCGCATCCTCAACACCTTTCTTGAGTTCGAAGAGACCCCTGAATCAAGAATTTTCCCCAATGAAGAGTTTGGCTACTGGAAAGTAATGGTTGAACGCCCCCTTCGGCTCCACAGCCAGCTCACCATCAAAGCCATAGAGAGCCTGCGCTTTGCCTCCGGTGATGAAGCGATTCGTTCCACCCTTTACGAAGAGTTCGGCGACGACCTCTTTAACAGCTTCAGCATCATTGCTCCAGCGCTCGAAAAGCGCCTTGCCGAGTGGGGGAGTGACGAAGAGGAGAGTGACGACGAAGAGAGTGGCAGCAAAAAAGGGCTCCCCGAAAAAAAGAAAAAGAAGCTGCTCGACCCAAAGAGCTGGGAACGCGACGGCAGACTTGTTGAAAGCGCTTATGCCTTGCGTACCATACTTGGTGAACAGCTTTTCGAAGACCATAATATCTTCCGCCAAAACGTCAGCGCAGCACTCATGCAGGGAAGTATCAAGCTACCCGCAGCCGACCTGAACAAAATACTGAAAGCAGTAAGCTGGAGGGTAGAAACCGCTCCCCCCGTCATTGCCAAAATGCACAAGCCCGGCAAGAACGAAGCTGAACCGCTCTACGGTCTTTACGATACGGTGACCCCTACAGGAAAGCCCGTGATTGTCGAATACGAACCCGACCCCGACCTGCGCGATACCGAACAGGTGCCGCTTCTTGAAGAGGGAGGTATTGAAGCCTTCATCCGTCGCGAAGTGCTGCCCTATACCCCTGACGCATGGATAAAGGAGAGCGCCACCAAAATCGGCTACGAAGTCAGCTTCACCCGCCACTTCTACAAACCACAGCCGCTCCGCACACTCGAAGAGATCACAGCCGACATTTTCGCCATTGAGCAGGAGGCCGAAGGGCTGCTCGACGGACTGCTGAAGGGAGGTGCACGATGAACGATCTGCCGCAACAATCCCGTTTCCTCATCTATCAGGCCGAAAACGGCGTCATCAAGATCGACGTCCGCTTTGAGGAAGAGACCGTCTGGTTGACCCAGCAGCACATGGCCGAGCTGTTTCAGACTACGGTGCCTAATATCAGTATGCACCTGCGCAATATCTTCGAGGAAGGAGAACTGCGGCAGGAAGCAACTGTTAAGAATTTCTTAACAGTTCGCCAGGAAGGTACCCGGCAGGTCAATCGAACCATTGACTTCTATAACCTTGATGCCATTATTTCCGTAGGTTACCGCATAAAATCTGTTGTTGCCACCCGGTTTCGCATCTGGGCAACCCAGCGTTTGCGCGAATATATTGTCAAAGGCTTTGTACTCGACGACGAACGTCTCAAAAACCCAGATCTGCCCTTCGATTACTTTGAAGAACTCTCGCGGCGGATTCAGGATATCCGCACCTCCGAGCGTCGCTTTTACAAAAAGATTACCGATATCTACGCCACCAGTATTGACTACGATCCGACAACTGAAACCAGCCTTGTCTTTTTCAAGACCGTGCAGAACAAGGTGCACTGGGCCATCACCGGCCAGACCGCTGCTGAAATCATCCATACCCGAGCCGATCGAAATCAGCCTAATATGGGGCTAACCAACTGGCGAGGCGCGAAGCCGCGCAAAGAAGACGTTGCTATTGCCAAAAACTACCTGAACGAACAGGAACTGGCCGTTTTGAACAATCTGGTTGAGCAATACCTTATTTTCGCCGAAGGTCAGGCTATGCGGCGCATTCCGATGCGCATGGTTGACTGGGTAACCAAGCTCGACGGCTTCCTGCAACTCAACGAGCGCGACATTCTCACGCACGCCGGGCGCATCTCCCATGATGCTGCTACTGTCCATGCCGGAAACGAGTACGACGCATTCCACCGCCAGCGCTTGGCCGAACAGGTACAACAGCCGGACGACTTTGATCAGGTCATGCAGCATTTGCCTGAAGCCCGGCCTGTTCGCAAAAAGAAGGGAGGCCAGCCATGATTGCCGATCTCAAACCATACTCGAACAACAGGGAGTCCGGTCTGCTGTGGCTCGGGAAAGTGCCGGAGCATTGGGATTTGGTGCGCATCAAGACGGTACTTCGGGAATCTGATAGCCGATCCACAGATGGAACAGGGGTACTGTTGTCTTTGACACGAAATCGGGGTTTGATTCCTCGCAGAGATATGACCGAAAAACAGCATAGCGCCAAAACACTTATTGGCTACAAGTGCTATAAATCCGGGCAAATTGTCATGAATCGAATGCAAGCCTGGAGTGGCATGTTTGGTTCTGGAGCAGTTGGCGGTCTTGTCAGTCCTGACTATGCAGTCTTCGGTATTCTTGGAGGCCATGTAGAGAAGTTTATTCTTGAGCGCCTTAAAACACAGGATCTTGTTGGTCAGTTTGCCCTTGAATCAAAAGGGATTGGTTCAGGATTCAATAGACTTTACACTGATAGATTTGGTTCGATTCCAATCTCTCTTCCACCACCCGACGAACAGGCGTCGATTGTGCGCTTTCTGAACTGGGCAAACGGGCAACTGGAAAAAGCCATCCGGGCAAAGCGCAAGGTGATTACACTGCTCAACGAACAGAAGCAGGTCATCATCCACCGTGCCGTTACCCGTGGTCTCGACTCCTCCATGCTCCTCAAGCCGTCAGGTGTTCCCTGGCTTGGCGACATTCCAGAGCATTGGGAGATGAGGAGGTTGAGGCATGCTTGCGAGATGCGCGTAAGCAATGTCGACAAACATATAAAGCCAAGCGAAGTCTCGGTTCGGCTGTGCAACTACGTCGAGGTTTATAAGCAGGAACGCATTCGAGAGGATACCCGTTTTATGCTGGCAACGGCTACTGAGGATGAGAAGAAGCAGTTTAGATTAGTAAACGGTGACGTTCTGATTACCAAAGACTCTGAGCAATGGGATGACATAGGAGTGCCAGCTTTGGTCGAGTATGATGCGCACGATTTAGTTTGCGGTTATCATCTTGCGATCCTTCGGCCGAGGTTCGACTTACTGGGGGAGTTCTTGCTACGCGCGTTGCAATGCCGAGTGATTGCTTCACAGTTTCACGTCGAAGCCAATGGTGTCACCCGCTACGGTTTGTCGCATGGTGCAATACTTGGTGTCACAATCCCGATGCCGCCTTTAGATGAGCAAAAGTTAATAACTGAATGGGTAAACAGGGAGTCCAATTCAATTGATACAGCCATCTCCCGCTTCGAGCGTGAAATAGAACTGCTCCGCGAATACCGCACCCGTCTTGTTGCTGATGTAGTGACTGGCAAGCTTGATGTGCGTGATGTGGCAGCAAAACTGCCTGATGAAGTACAGACTCTTGAACTTGAGGATGATCTGGTTGCTCTGGAAGAGGATGTGGATTGCTCACCATAGCTGAAGAGTGGGGTGAGCAGTATTTCGATACTTGACGGGCACTTTAAAACGGTATTCGTTATGGCTATAGGGATTACGAAAAGCTTATTTTTATGTGAGTTAATAGTTTTTATCTTACTTGACGGTTACTTGATGAAGGGCATCCTATGATCACCGATATCAGCGAAAGAGGGCTCGAAACCCTCATCATGCGCCACATGACCGGTGTGGACGGTCTTGTTTTAGCCACCGGTCAGGTTGAACAGTCACCACCATCCTACGGTGGAACCGGATATATCGCGGGTGCTCCAAAAGAGTATGACCGCGCCTATTCGCTTGATGTTTCGCAGCTCGTTGCTTTTTTGCGTGCCACGCAGCCGGAACCATTCGGAAAGCTTGCCATGGCAGAGGCGAACAAACCGGGGGATATCAACCGCCTCAAGTTTCTTGCCCGCCTCTCCACCGAAATCGGCAAGCGGGGCGTGATTGATGTGCTGCGCAAGGGCATTGATCACGGCGCTCTTCACTTTGATCTTTTCTACGGCACGCCCTCTGAAGGCAACCTGAAGGCTTCCGGGTTGCACGCGCTGAATCGCTTCTCCATCACGCGCCAACTGGCCTTCAGCACTGATGAGACCCGCCGCTCTCTCGACCTCTGCCTCTTCATCAATGGTCTGCCCATTGCCACCTTTGAGCTGAAGAACAGCCTCACCAAACAGACGGTGGCCGATGCGGTTGAGCAGTACCGGCGCGACCGCAGCCCGCGCGAGCAACTCTTCGAGTTTGGCCGCTGTGTGGTGCACTTTGCCGTGGACGACAGCGAGGTGCAGATGTGTACGGAACTGCGCGGCAAGGGCTCATGGTTTCTTCCCTTCAACAAGGGTTATCACGATGGTGCGGGCAACCCTCCCAACCCGAATGGTATCAAGAGCGACTATCTCTGG
>CAISRC010000024.1 GCA_903887845.1 uncultured Chlorobiaceae bacterium | reverse complement strand
GCTGGTAGGCAAGAGAATGGTTCGGATAACCTCAAGCAGAAAAAGACATGACTGGGCTCGATTTCTTGAAGAGATCGCGAAGCAGTATAAGCATGCAGAACGGATCACGCTGGTGATGGACAATCTCAATACGCATGAGCCCGGCTCGTTCTATCATGCATTTAACCCAAAGAAAGTAAAGGCATTATTGGACAGATTTGAATTTGTGTATACGCCGAAGCATGGAAGCTGGTTGAATATGGCTGAGATAGAATTGAGAGTCTTGTCAACACAATGTCTGAACCGCCGTATTGATACGATTACAGAAGTTAGGTCACAAGTTGCAGTATGGGAGAAGGAAAGATAACAATAGCAATCCGGAGATAAATTGGCGTTTTACAACAGAAAAGGCAAGAATCAAGTTGTTACACCTTTATCCGACAATTGAGAAGTGACGTGACACTAGCGCAGCGTGTTTGCTGATAAGCTCGCGAACCTCTGGTATTCCGATAATATTCGAATATATGTGTTCGGCAAACCAATCAACCGGCTTTCCGGTTAACTCTCCGACTGCAAATTCAGCCGGTTTTCCGCAATTCGAACAATACTTGCCGGTGAGTTGGTGTCCGCAATTTGAGCAGTACATATATGCCTCCATGCAGCTTGAATATAATTTTAAAACACTTTCAGGATAATTTACGCAAGAGTTTTGACTGCTGGAAAGTTATTTGTTGAAGCGAAGGCGGCACTCCACTTTCGGGTGATTAATGGCGGAAAAATGTGTACTTCTTGTTTTAATGCGTAACTTACACTGTTGCTCGATTTACCTGTTATGCCTTCTCAGGAAAATCTGACTCATAAAACCAGAAGGCTCAAAGGAGAAACCTCAAATGGCAAATAAAACGGAAACGGAACGAGGAATTAATGTTGATATTTCAAAATTACCCTCGGTTGTAACGGTTGAACTTTTTGGCCACGTTACACTTGTGGAGGGCTATGCTCTGACGAATTTTTCCGGTTGTCACGCTCTCATTGCGTTGCGTGATCAGCCGGGAAAGACGGTGGCTGTACTGACGACGCAACACAGATTGCAAACTCTTTTGGAGACGGCACTTTCAACAGGCAATCTCATTGCGTTCTGGGGGCAGAAGCTCACTCATCCACCAACACCCAGAGGGGGGACGTGGAGTGTGGATGTTTACAACACTGATGGTGTCATTCTTTATTCGATGAAGTAGATTTTTCTGAAACATATTCAACAGTATCCTCCAGCCGACGTTTCTGCCTTTGCTTTGCTGCAGCAGAAGCGCGGTTGATTATTGGCGCTTAGCTACAAGGAACACTTTTATGAAAATATTGATCGTTTACTGGCATCCTGAACCACAGAGTTTTAATGGTGCGATGTTCCGCACTGCTTGTAAGGTGCTGGCCAATGCAGGCCATGAGGTGAGAACTTCCGATTTGCATGCAATGCGCTTTGACCCTGTTTCAAGCCGAAAGAACTTTACTACAGTCAAAAACCAGGATTACTTCAAACAACAAATCGAAGAAATGCACGCCACCGAAACAAGTGGTTTTTCGGAAGAGATTGAAGCCGAGATAGAGAAGATCGAGTGGTGCGACCTTATGATCTGGCAATTTCCGCTATGGTGGTTTGGTTTGCCAGCGGTTATAAAGGGATGGGTTGACCGCGTTTTTGCTATGGGCCGCGTTTACGGCAATGGCCATTATTATGAAACTGGCGTTTTTCGCGACAAGAAGGCGTTACTAAGCCTGACAACAGGTGGACCGGAAGAAGTCTACTGGCAGGGCGGGTTCAACGGAGACATTTCCGGACTTCTGCGCCCGATACAGCGCGGTATGTTGGAGTTTGTGGGTTTCGGCGTCTTGGCGCCACAAATTGTGTACGGCCCTGTCCGCATGACAAATGATGAACGCGAACAACATTTAGCAGCCTATTCTGCGCGCCTGGTAAACATTGCTCATGAATCACCTATTGACGTTGGTACTTATTGAGAGGAGATTGCCTGACATTTCGCTCCTGCGGGCCTTGCTCTTTTGCGATTGAAAGATCAGTTGATGAAAAGTTTGTTATGCAACAAAAGACTTCACCTTTCTGTCGATTATGAAGAATGATTACCGGGAAAAAGCCGAAATACTCTCCAAGATCCTTGCGGCTCTTGCATTACTGCCGCAACAGCATCCCCGATCAGTGTCGACCGATGAAGGCTTTTTCGGTTTGATACCCTTGGCGACCTGGCTCATGCTGAAACAATTACGCAAAAAAAAGCTCACGCTCCCCTTCACGCCGCGCCGTTAGCCCTGCAAGAGGCTTTCCTTTCGCCTTGTTCCATTTAAGAAACTCGTCCGCAGCCCCCTGCTTGTCATCCGCATTAAGTTTTTTAAGCAGTGTCGAACTCTGCAGGGAGCCAGCCCCAAGATTGTACGAAAAACTGACCAGCGCATCAAACATCCCCTGCGTCATCGGTACCTTAACGAGCTCGTTGACTGATTTCTCAAATCGTTTGACATCCTCCATCAGCAGCGCCGTTGCCTTTTCAGCGTCAATTATCAGGCCAGGTTTGACATCAGACCCTGTATGACCATACCCGATAGTCAACTTTCCTGCTGGGCAATCGTATGTGTCCAGACGTAATCCTTCAAACTTGCGAATAAGATCAAGCCCCTTCTCACTGATTTGCATCATGGTATTGATCGTTTAACAACGTTATGGAAGTTAAGCAATATCAAAATACTCTAAACTCTTGCCTCCCAGTCATCCTGGCAGGTAAGAGCTCCATCTTCATAAGTCCACTCAATCTTCTGGTAGGTAAATGAAATCTGCTCACGCTCATTTTGACGCACGTTTTCAGGGTACATGTTGTTCAGCATCTCCATTCTGATATCGGAAATATTTGCATTCCAAAGTTTGATGGTGAAAAACTGCTTCTCCATACCGGATGATGATGGCCGCCAAAACCGCAATTCAAATTTTTTCAGGTTCTCGTTTGTGACAAGAACATTCATCAACAGCGGTGTTGCCCTGTCAATTTCCTTGGTAATGGTGAGGGCTTTGTGCTGCCTTTGACCTGTCGGCAAGCCGCTGGCTGCATCTCTGGGAGATAACACTTCGTGATTGAATGCAATCACCATGATTGAATCCTCGCGACCCTTCTGGGTTACAGAACCTTTGATAACACCGGATTTTTGACCCTCCAACCTCAGATAAGCATTCAATGCCATAAAAAGCCCCTTTGTCAATTACGCGTTAAAGAATCATGATCTATCAATTCATTGCACCACCACTGACGTTGACCTCATGCCATTAATCGCGCGATGGGAAAATACCCTCTACGCAGATAATGGAGCGTGGCTCATCACTATTCCATTGACGTTTTTGACCTTTCTCGTCTAAAGGCCGCAAATCAGGAAGTTGAAAGTTTTGCACTCCATTGCCACCATAATTGGTACCCAACAAACTGAACAACGCCTGATTATTCATGATTAAAAGCGTCTGGCCATTACACTCCATAAAACCACGGGGCACAAAAGAACCGGCAAAAAGCTTGATTGTTGCCAACATTTCATCCATAATTCACTCTCCTTTTAGATTGTTTTTTTCTCCACGCAGCCTGAGCATGATATTCAACGTCCTGTACCCAAAAATTCCGTCATCTCCCAGATTATTCTCTTTCTGAAACTCTCTTAAAACGGTGATATAATCATCATCAATTTCATCAGTTATGTTTTTTACTGGCTTTCCGGCCTCAATCAACCATTTTTTAACCGTTAATACACTAATACCAAGCTCTTTCAAGTACATACCCGAAAGACGCCGAATTCGTTCATTGCGTTTTTCTTCCGGCAACAGTCGCAATAATTCCTGATATCCGCTGATCAATTCATTTTTGGTATCCGACAAGTTATACGCTAAATCTTTGGCGGTTATTGCCGCTCCCTCTATTTTTTTTGAAACTTCCTTAATATCAGCAATAACAACTTTAAGATCCTTGAAGGTAATTTCTTTAACGTAGGGGAAAAGAATGGCAAGCAATGCAAAGCCAAACCAAAGCAGTGCTTTATCATGCTCCCTTGATATATACGGAAAATTAAATACTGCCGACAGTCCTATCAAAACGGCAATACATGCCAGACAATAGGATAACCACTCAAGTATTTTACTGCTTCCCGGCTTATCGTCTGTTTTTTTATTTACCTCACCCACTGCTCTGTACGTTTTGCGATTTCAGGAAGCAACTCGTTTAACAGTAAAGATACCGAATGTTCATCACTTACCGGTAACCTAACTCCTTTTTACCTAAAAGTAAGAATTATGTATATTATTTGGCATTTTTCTTTTCAGAAGCGGTCTGTTGGAGAGAAGCCCCGTTGATGAACAACATCTCACAACGTCTGCCGTTTGTACAAAACCTCTTTTCTTCTTGCAGGAAACCGGAAAATGCATTATAATGGACAAAATTAATCCTATTAATTATTTCTCAACAAAAAAAGGAAAATGCCATGAGTGTACTTGTAGGCCGCAAAGCGCCGGATTTTGATGTTGCTGCCGTTGTTAACGGATCGCAGTTTGTTGATTCATGCAAGCTTTCGGATTTCAGGGGAAAGTATGTAGTTCTGTTTTTTTATCCGCTTGATTTCACTTTTGTCTGCCCGACAGAGCTTCATGCGTTTCAGGAAAAGCTTGAAGAGTTCCGCAGCAGAAATGTTGAGTTGATTGGCTGTTCTGTGGATTCAAAGTTTTCTCATTACGCATGGCTTAATACTCCTAAAAGCCAAGGCGGCATTGAAGGAGTTACCTACACCCTGCTATCGGATCTCAACAAAACTGTTTCTACCGATTATGATGTGTTGCTTGAAGGTGCCGGGATTGCGCTGAGAGGATTGTTCCTGATTGATAAAGAGGGTTTTGTACAGCACCAGGTGGTCAACAATCTTCCTCTTGGACGTAATGTGGATGAGGTGCTCCGGCTGGTTGATGCTCTTCAGTTTACTGAGGAGTGCGGTGAGGTCTGCCCGGCCAACTGGCACAAGGGCGATAAATCGATGAAGCCGGATGAAGAGGGGTTGAAAGAATTTTTCAAAGAGACCTGATATCTGTGTCGCTACCAATATGTCGCTCCTCTGGAGAGCAAAGACAACTTGTAACTTGAAAGCATGACAGAAACAAACAAGCCCCCCCTTATCATTTTTAAGTAAGAGGGGGATGTTGCGGTCAATAGGCTTTGGCAAACACAACTTTGCTGGCAGCAGGTTTTCCTGAATAGATACAGGTGCCGGGCTCATCAATTCGGTACTGTGCGATATAGTCGGCCTCCTCAGGAATAACCCTTATGGTGGCTTTTGTCTCTTCCTTTATTTTCGCTTCCGTTTCTGGTGTGCCATCCCAGTGGGCGATCACAAAACCCTTCTCGACAGCACTCTTGAACTCCTCATAACTTTGAACTTCATAAGTATTGTCATTGCGAAACTGTAACGCCTTGTCGAACATGCTCTGCTGAATGGTGTTCAGAATTTCGCTGATATGCACGGCCAGTGTATCGTCAAGAGCAATTTCGGTTTTTTCAAGCGTATCGCGGCGTGCGGCTATGCAGATATTTTTCTCAATATCTCTTGGCCCGAGTTCGATGCGAATCGGAATGCCCTGCAGTTCATATTCGGCAAACTTCCATCCGGGAGAGTTCTGTTCACTGCTGTCGACAAAGGCTGAAATACCGCTTTTGTTCAGAGTGTCAGCAAGGGCATTGGAGCGATCAACGACGGCCGCTTTGTCACCCTTGAGAATCGGGATAATAACCACCTGACGAGTGGCAAGTTTAGGAGGCAGTACCAGACCGCGATCGTCAGAGTGGGCCATGATGAGGGCGCCGATCAACCTTGTCGAAACACCCCAGCTTGTTGCCCAGACGTAATCAAGAGTGCTCTCTTTTGTCTGGAACTGGCAGTCGAATGCTTTTGCAAAATTCTGTCCGAGGTTGTGCGAGGTGCCTGCCTGGAGAGCCTTGGTATCCTGCATCATTGCCTCAATACAGTACGTCTCCACTGCTCCGGCAAACTTTTCACTGTCGCTCTTCTTGCCCATAATGACCGGCATTGCCATATACTCTTCGGCAAAGGTCTTGTAGACATTGATCATGCGAAGCACCTCCTCCTGCGACTCTTCGGGGTTGGCATGAGCGGTATGCCCCTCCTGCCAGAGAAATTCCGTGGTTCTCAGAAAAAGACGGGTTCTCATCTCCCAGCGCACCACATTTGCCCACTGATTGATCAGTATCGGAAGGTCACGATAGGACTGAATCCACTTTTTATAGGAAGACCAGATGATAGTTTCAGAGGTCGGGCGAACATAGAGTTTTTCGGTAAGTTCCTGACCTCCGCCGTGAGTCACCACGGCGCACTCCGGCGCAAATCCCTCAATATGTTCAGCCTCTTTTGCGATAAAGCTTTCGGGAATGAAGAGCGGGAAGTAAGCGTTAACATGGCCAGTCTCCTTGAACATGCGGTCGAGGGCAGCCTGCATTTTTTCCCATATTGCATACCCGTTAGGACGTATGACCATACAGCCCTTGACATCAGCGTAATCGGCCAGCTTTGCCGAGCGCACAAGGTCAATGTACCATTGGGAGTAGTCCTCGCTTCGTGATGTGATCTTGTCTGCCACGTTACTTGTAAATTAGATGATGTTAGGAGAAGAGCGCTAATTTATAATGGGTTACGGATCATCCGTCAGAGAACGGTCGCAGTAAAACAAAAAACCCGTTCACTGAACATACAAAAAAGTCGGTTCATGGATGCAAAAAAAGCTGGGATCGCTTTGCTTTCCTGAATGTTGGAACGTCAAGGCTATTCAAACTTTTTCATCTTTTCCATAAGGCTTTTCAGATGCTCTTTCTGCTGGCTTCCCAAAGGTTTTTGAGTGTCTGTAATTTTCTGGTAACCTGCCGGGACGGTAAAAAATGACTGAGGAACTGCTTTCTCGGAAATTCGGGTAAGTTCCATGGTATAGGGGCCATTATCGTTATGCTGCACAATCTTGACGGGAAAACCTTCAATACCGGCCGCGCTGAGGGTTTTGGAAAGTTTAGTGTTGGAGAGGCGCGGATTCTGTGTCTGCAAAATTCTGAACGTCGAGAAATCGCCAAGGCTGCGCGTTACCCAAAGTTCCAGTTTTTCTGTGGTGCTGGTCAGGATGATGTGTTCACAGTTGAAGCCCTTAATGGTTTGCTTGCCTGCCCTGGCAAAGGTATAGTTGCTGTCGAAATCGAGCAGCAAGGCATTTTCAGCGGCGGTTCGGAGGTTGACAATGCTGTAATTTCTGGCCTGGTGGTTGATGATGTAAGCTACATCTGGTTGAGCCGCCTTCGTGATGACCGTTGTTTTGAGCTGGTCAGGTATTTTGTCCATCTGCATGACCATATCCATGCGTTGCGTATTCTGTCCAAAAAGATAGGTGACCGTAGCGGTACCATTTGGCATGGTAAGAGCCATATCCATGGTGCCGATAAATTTTGAAGCCCCGGAGGCACTGGTGCTGCCGATGGAAGCAATGAGAATGAGAAAAAATGTGAGCAGGATTTTGTTCATCGTAAAGTTGTATCGGTTATACTGGCCGCTGTTTTGCGCACGATAAAGAATAGTGCTTACTGTGCAATGTACGATTTGCAAAGTTACTCAACCATCATCTTTTTAAAACGATTCATCGGGTGTATATTCGTGCTTCTTGTTTGCTCAATCGGAGCTTGCGGAAAGCGCCTGGATTAATGTTTGGTTTAACAGAGAGTAATGAACGAGCTGAAAGAGTGGCATGTTGTTGAGCTGCTCAAGACAACGACCGGTTTTTTTACAAAAAAAAATGTTGCTGAGCCTCGAATAAGCTCGGAACTTCTTCTGGGACATGTTCTCTCCCTGAGTCGGCTTCAGCTCTACCTGCATCATGACAGACCTGTTTATCAGGAGGAGCTTGACCGTTTCAGGAAACTTTGCCGCCAGCGGCTTGACGGCCGCCCGGTGCAGTATATCATTGGAGAACAGTACTTTTACGGGTTGCGATTTATTGTTGATGAACGGGTTCTTATTCCCCGTCCGGAAACTGAACTGCTTGTGGAATATGCTTTTGACTCTCTCGGTATTCCTGATCGAGGCAGCTCTGCAGAGGCGAATGTGCTTGATATTGGTACAGGAAGCGGCTGTATTGCCATAACCATGGCAAAGCTCTGCCCTGCGTTCAATGTTACCGCTGTTGATTGCTCTCTGGAAGCCCTTTCCGTTGCTCGCGAGAATGCCGCAAGGCAGGCCGTTGAATCGCAGATGACCTTCATACACGCCGATATGTTCGATGAGCACTTTGCGAGCAGACTGCCAGAGAGCCGTTATGACCTGATTGTCTCCAATCCACCCTATATTCCCCGTGCTGAATGGGAAGGGCTTCAACGGGAGGTGCGGCAGTATGAACCGGAAAGCGCGCTGACCACTCCTGAGGGAACTGAGTGTTACAGGGCGATTTCGTCTCTTGCACCATCACTTCTTGTTCCGGGCGGAAAGCTCTGCTTTGAGTTGCATGCTGATGGAGCCGCAGTGGTCTCGGAATTATTGGCATTTAATGGTTTTACAGAGATAACAGTCTCAAAGGATTATTCCGGCCTTGACAGGATTATTTCGGGATCTCTTGCCTGAAGAGTGCTTGCTGTTTTTTTTTGAAATCAGCGTTGCGAAGCTATTAATAATAATGCTTTATTATCGTATCATTGGCAGGGTGGAAAAACGATTAGTTTTTATAAATTCACCCGTTTGTGTGCCACTTCATTTCATTGGAATTACTATAATGGGCGTTGATGGATTCTCGTGAACTTTCTCTAAGGGAACGGCAGGTACTGGGTATTATTATCCAGGCTTATGTGGTTACCGCAGCTCCTGTGGGTTCAAGATATATTGCCAGTAATTACAATCTTGGTTTTTCTGACGCCACGATACGCAATGTCATGGCCGAACTTGAAGATGCGGGATATATCAGTCAACCGCATACCTCGGCGGGAAGAATTCCTACCGACAAGGGATATCGCTACTATGTTGATCTTATTATGACTTTTCAGAGTCTTGATGAGAGTGAGAAAAAGAGGCTGGAGGCTAATATCGGTCAAATCAGCATTGATCGCAAGGGTACCTCTTCCGATGTACTCCTGTCTGCAGTCAAAGTTCTCGGCACCATTTCACGACAACTGAGTGTTGTTCTGTCACCAACACTCTCAAATGCGATTTTTGAAAAACTTGATCTGGTGTTGCTGAGTTCAACACGAATGATGGTTATCCTCTCCATTCAGTCTCTGTTTGTCAAGACCATTGTGATGGAACTTGATTTTGAGCTCTCCCGGCAAACCGTCAATGAAGTTGTCGACGTGCTTAATCAGCGGCTTTCCGGCCTGACGCTTGCTGAAATTCGTCGTTCGATTAACAGACGTCTTTCAGACTACGGCAGCGACAGCGCCCTGAAAAATCTTATCGTGCGCTCTGCGGGAACTCTTTTTGACGAATCACCGGTTTTTGAAAGACTTTACATATCCGGCACCGAGTACATTGTCGATCAGCCCGAATTCAAGCAGCCTGAAAAGGTGCGGGAACTTATCACCATGATTGATGACAAGTTCAGTATGGCAAAGCTTGTGGAAAATAACGGGCCGTCGCGTATGGATATAACGATCACTATCGGAAAGGAAAACTGTGAACGACAGGCTGAAGACCTGACCATTGTTTCAGCTCCCTATTATGTTGGAAACATGGTTGGCAAGCTTGGAATTCTTGGACCGAAAAGAATGGATTATGAGCACGCAGTCCGCGTTCTCAATTATATGGCCGACAGCCTTTCTTCAACGCTGTCCGGCGTTAACTAAAAAAGTAATGTATCTATGACAACAAATGTAACGAACGAATCTGATAGCAATACAAAGACTTCCGAGGGAAATTTGGATCTGGCGAGTGAAGGCAATGGCTCTCCGGAACAGCCTGCAGAGGAAACAGATCCTTCTCTGGCAAGAATTGCTGAACTTGAAGCTGAACTGAACAAGCAGGTTGAGCAGACAAACAAGTTTCGTGATGAGCTGCTGCGCAAAGCTGCAGATTTTGAAAATTTCCGTAAACAGAAAGAGCGTGAGACCATGATGGCCTCATCAAGAGCTCTCGAGAATATTATCAGGGAACTGCTGCCGGTTGTTGATGATGTCAAACGGCTTCTCCAGCATGCTCCGCTGGACACTGAAATATCAAACGAAGCTCGACCCTATATTGAGGGTGTGGATCTGGTGAAAAAAAATCTTGAAAAGTGGCTTGCTGAAAAGGGAGTTAACCCCATTGAATCCAAAGGAATGATGCTTGATGTGAACTTCCATGAAGCCATTTCACAGATCGATCATCCTGAAGCAGAACCAGACACTATTATTGAAGAGTACCAGACCGGCTATCTGCTTGGTGAGAAGGTTATCAGGCATGCGAAAGTTATTGTCGCCAGATAGCAGGAAGTTTTATTCCACTGAATCGAAATGCAATTATGAAGAGAGAGTATTATGAAGTTCTTGGCGTAAGCAAAACGGCTACCAAGGACGAGATAAAAAAAGCATACAGGAAACTTGCCTTGCAGTTTCATCCCGATAAAAATCCGGATAACAAGGATGCGGAGGAGCACTTCAAGGAGGTGAATGAAGCGTATGAAGTGTTGAGCAATGATGACAAGCGACGCCGTTACGATCAGTTTGGTCATGCAGGTGTCGGTTCTTCAGCGGCATCGGGTGGCGGCGGACAGTACACCGGTGGCGCGGATATCAATGATATTTTCAGCGCCTTCAACGACATGTTCACGGGTGGAAGAGGCAGATCTGGAGGATCTCCTTTCGGCTTTGAAGAGGCTTTCGGCGGAGGTAATGCGAGAAGAGGACGCTCACAAGGGGGCATTCCCGGAACTGACCTGAAAATCCGTCTCAAACTGACGCTTGAAGAGATTGCCAAAGGCGTTGACAAAACTCTGAAAATAAAAAAGCAGGTTACCTGCAAAGAATGCAACGGCAGCGGCTCAAAATCCGGAGCTACAGAGCCTTGTCAGACCTGTCACGGCAGCGGCGAGGTTCGGCAGGTATCCAAAACAATGTTCGGCCAGTTTGTCAACATTGCTGCATGTCCCACCTGCGGAGGTGAAGGGCGGATTATCAAGGAGCGCTGTCCATCCTGTTACGGTGAAGGGATCAAGCTTGGAGAGGTGACCGTCAAGGTGACCGTTCCTTCAGGTGTCGAGAACGGGAACTACCTGACCATGCGCGGCCAGGGCAATGCCGGTCCGAGAGGCGGCGCTGCCGGAGATCTGATTGTGGTCCTTGAAGAAATTCCACATGAGCTCTTTTCCCGTCAGGGCAACGATGTTATCTATACTCTTGCCGTCAGTTTCCCGGATCTTGTGCTTG
Organism: uncultured Chlorobiaceae bacterium; assembly: GCA_903887845.1. Taxonomy (GTDB): domain Bacteria; phylum Bacteroidota; class Chlorobiia; order Chlorobiales; family Chlorobiaceae; genus Chlorobium. The sequence goes on along the minus strand of CAISRC010000024.1, from coordinate 2,612 downwards.
GCACGAAAGTCGATGTCCCGACCCTCGATGGCGCTGTAAAGCTTACCATTCCTCCCTCAACACAGCCGGAAACCATGCTCCGCATTCCCGGTCATGGCATTGGCCATATAAAAGGGTCAGGCCGTGGCGACCAGTATGTAAAAGTCAATGTCTTTGTCCCGAAAGATCTTTCACATCAGGACAAGGAGCTTTTGAAGGAGATGAAGAAATCGTCAGGGATTTCACCCTCCGCCCATAATGACAAGGATGCTAAAAGTTTTTTTGAAAAAGCTCGCGATATCTTCAGTTAACACTTGCTGGTGAACATGAATGCACAAGAAAAGGCCTGTTTATTGCAGGCCTTTTCGCGTTTAAGAGCTTTCCGTTGACCAACAAACCATGGTTCTGACTTCTTAAGACGACCTTCATTTTAGCAACAAAAATCCCCGCTTTAGTCCGTATTAATTACGTTTTGATTAAAAATTATTTATATATAAATTACACACAAGGTAATATAAAATTGCTATATGATGTATTCCTAACAATAGATCAGCAAGGGATGGTTTACCGATGAACGGCAAATTATCAAGAAAAGAATAAGTTTACAATAAGATAATGTAATAACGATGTATAATTAAAAGGAGGTGTTTACAACAAAATCCGGGCCATCAATACTCAGGTTACTTCTTAATAATTGTTTATTAACCATTTATTTTGGAGAATGAAAATGAAGTATAAACTTAGACGTCCAGCTATCGGAGCCCTCCTGTCTGTTCTTTTTGCTACAAGCTACAACACATCGACATCATTTGCAGGGACTCCAAATGATCTGGAAAACTATTATGGGGACCATATAAAATTTATAGTTGGCATTAATGCCACCGAAACCAATTCTCCCAAAGTTGACGTAAATTACTTTGACGCTGCAGTCGAAGCGATAAAAAAACTTGATCAGGCCAAAACGGCTCAACAGCAGACACCCAATGATAAGGATAAACAAAAGCTTACTCAGATCGCAACAGAAGAAACAGAAAAAGCATTAAAAGCATTCAATAATATCGAAGAGGGCCGTTCCTTGATTCCGATCCCTGCTTATACGAATATGGTTGTTATCGGGCAAGATGAGAACCACCTGATGGTCAAGTTGGAATCTCCAAAAAGAGGACATCTTGATAATTCGCTTAAAGACGACGTTTCCTACTCAATACGTAAAGAAAAAGTTTATAATAGCGGGCTTGAGCGAACTGGCACTACGTACGGAGCACTTGTTGTGCCTTATAAGTATCAATTAACGGGCAACAAAGACTTGACTGGAGCGTCATCTATAGGAGCTTATATGGGCTATCGAGTTGAGTCAATCGATCTTTTAGGGATTGGATTTTCTCTAACCCCAATTGCTTTCGGAGGAGCATCCAGTATCTCAGTGCATGAAGCCAGCGGAACCGATTCTAATGTCTTGGGAGTCTCCTATGGATTTGGATTAATTACAACTCTGAAGCATGAATTTCAAGTGGGAGCGGTAATTGGATGGGATCATGTCGGCACAAGCTACAATTACCAATACAATGGAAAGCCATGGGTAGCATTGGAAATTGGCTACGCATTTCTTCAATAAAAATGCTTCGCTCCCTGACTAACAAAACAAATTTAACCGACCTGCGCTGCTTTTCGCGCAGGTCTTTAGTTTTCAAGCAGTTGGCACCAAGTCTGAGCATTAACAGGTCTGATGGCTTATTTCATTTCGCACACCAGGCGTACAACAGCCAAAGAGATCACCAACTGCATGTATGTATGTGCGTAGTTCTTCCCTTAAAAGCAATATCTTTTGCAAAAAAATATATATTTACATACTTTTAGAGTAAGTCTATTGTTGTTTTGAAGTGCTTTAGTTTTTTACTAAAAATTCCTCAAACCTAACATAAGGAGAGTATTATGTGCCCTGAGTCAGAAAAATCAATAGCCCTGAAGCATGAGGCTTTCACGAAAAAAATGGACATGCTCAAGTTGTCTGGAGATGGGTACCAGCAATTTAAAGAACTTGAAAAAGCAGCCTTGAGCGCTGGCTTGAATAGTGTTGTAGGGACGGTTGCTTTTGCTGGAAGTACGAATACTGGGTCTAAAAACGTGCAATTTAATGTTGATGGTGGAGGCGGATACTCTTCAAACTGGCCGGAATGGGCTTACAGTATTGCCAAAGATGCCCTGCTGAACCGTAAAAAACTATGGGTACTCTCAAATGGAGATCCGTTTGGCTCCAATCTCCTGTGTGCCTATATATATTATCTGAATATCTGAGTTATTCGTCAGGATACTCAGAATCGCTGCTTGTGGTTGAAATCGAAACCGGACAGGGTATTATCAACATGCTGCTCAATTCTGTTGATGATACCCTGCGCTTCATTTTTGACAGGTTTATTGAGCAAAAAATAAACCGAGATATTAATCAAGACAGGTAAACGAATAACCTTATGATTACCTCCATAACGTTTTGAATTGAGTATTCCGGTGAAAGTGTACCACTGATTCCGGAGCAAAGTGTACCAGTCATTCCGGGTGAATATGTACCACCGATTCCGGAGCAAAGTGTACCACCATTTTCATGCCAGATTTGGTGTTAGAACTTACAAAATTAT
>CAISRC010000023.1 GCA_903887845.1 uncultured Chlorobiaceae bacterium | reverse complement strand
ATATTCCACCCACTGACACAGCAGTGCAGGCTAAACGTGCTTTCCTTTTACAACATTCATTTATAAACATGCATATCAGTGCATCTGTTGCAAAATTTAATTAGTTAGAAAAAATCATGCCTAATAGACCGGGTTTGTGTTTTTTTGTGAGTAAATAGATGGTTCGATTTATGATTAATCGTTTCTATTGATGGGTTTCTGCTTTTATTTAGTCACTAATTGACTTGTTGAAAAAACTGAACAAGAGAAGATTGCGGAGAATTTTTTCCCTCAATCAGTTCAAAAGTAAGGTTATGGGCTTCGGGGATAAAAAGGGAGATAACAGCAACTTCAGCCACATCACTTCGCCTGATAGCCCCGGTCTCGATTTTGTCCCCCGTGTCAAAAATCATGGAGTGCATCAGCGGCGGGCCGTCAATCAGGCCGCCAGGACGGAGAATAGTATAAGAAAAACCGGGTTCTGAATAGAGTCTGCGTACCTCATTTTCACCTTCAAGCTTCATGGTGAGCACCTGACCGTATTTGTTAAAGGGGTGGTCGGTTCTGGTTACGGCAAGAGAGCTTATGAGAATGAAGTGCTTGATTCCATGTTCTTTTGCAAGTTGGGCCAGTCTTTTGACACCATCCCGGTCGATAGCCGATGGTGGCGGTGATGCCGGGTCAGTTACATTACCGCCTATAGCGCAGATAACGGCATCGGCATGGCGCAGGGCTGCACGGATCTCTTCCGGATGTTCAATGGAGCCAATCGTCAGGTTATCGATAATTTCAGGCCCGAAAAGTTCCAGCGCCTTTGCCCCGGATCGGACAAAAAGGTGATAGTCAATGTGGTGACTCTGCAGCCTGTTCACTATCCAAACTCCAGTTTTGCCGGTAGCCCCGGCAACAAGTACTGTGCCTTTAAATGATGTCATGGTGAGTGTCTGTATGGTGTTTTGTGCATTCATGAGTTCATGAAAAAAGGAGGGGAATGTTCGATCATGAGCCGCAGCTATTCCCTTCTTTGTCTTGAGGTCAGGAGAGAGATAACTGAAGAGAAACGAGTTGCAGATTTATTAATGTGCCTGCTGATACGGTAACCATTTTTTTGAATTATTATTCTAATTGAAGAGTGAGAATCTAACGTTACAAACCATTGTAAGATCAACCAGTGCGTGCAGGAAGATGACGCTTCTGAGGTCGCGGTACCAGAAAAAACTCAAAGCCCAACTGCATGCAATAAGCATTTGTACCGGCATGAAAAGGGGTTTGTAGGGGCTTGTCTGAACCACATGTTCAGGCAGGATATTGATCCAGAAAAGACCATGAATCAAGCCGCTGTAGATCATAAATAAGAGAAAGCCGGTTATAAACAGTGCCCACGGGTTTTGTGTGATGCGACCAGCAATTGAGGTACCGATACGGAACACCGCATAAAACATGAAGGTTTCAGCAATGCCGTTGCCGATACTGAAGACCATGACGGTCAGTGGATCAAGAGCCCGTCCGCCGTCAGTGGTGGAGTGGGAGTAAACCCATGCATTAATTGCAACGACCACAAGAGAGGCAACCAGCAATAAAATCCGCCTGGTGTCAAATTCCCGGTTGAAGGTCATGATATCTTTCCTGAAAAAGAGAATGCCGACAAGAAAGGCGATTGCCCAGTAAGCATAGATCATCATTGGTACCGACATGGTTCAGTAGGTTTAAGGGTTAAGATAGTGTCTCGATGTTATGCTCAAATGTTTCTGCATGATAAGAGCTTCGTACAAAAGGAGCTGACTGAACATGGCGGAACCCTGCAGCTTCAGCGATGATTTTGTACTGTTCAAATTCTTCAGGAGTGATGTAGCGTTCAACTGGCAGATGTTCGGGGGATGGTTGCAGATACTGACCGATGGTTACCATATCGCAGCCATGACTGGTCAGGTCGTGAAGCGAAGCCGAAATTTCGTCAGACGTTTCACCCATTCCAACCATGAGGCCCGATTTTGTGGCCAGACCGTGTCTCTGTTTCGCCCGTTGCAAAAGCCGGAGCGATGCGACATAGCTTGCTTGCGGGCGTACTTTCGCGTAAAGGGAAGGCACTGTTTCAATATTGTGGTTCAGTACTTCAGGCGCTTCGGCCATCACCTTGTCAAGCGCAGCCTCATTTCCCTTAAAATCCGGAATGAGGCATTCGATACTGACCGAAGGGGTCAGTCTGCGTATGGCCCTTATAGTCTCTATCCATTGTTCTGCACCTCCATCATGGAGGTCGTCACGGGTAACACTGGTCAGCACGGCGTGCTTCAGCTTCATGGACTCTATTGCCAAAGCGATGTTGTGAGGCTCATGAGGGTCAGGGGCAGGTGGACTTGCCGCCTTGCCGACCGCGCAGAACCCGCATGTTCTTGTACAGACATTGCCAAGCAGCAGGAAGGTTGCTGTGCCCCGCGACCAGCACTCCTGCAAGTTGGGACACATTGCAGAGCGGCAGACCGTATGCAGACTATGACGTCCAAGCAACTTTCTCGTCGCCGCAAACGATGCCCCTGAGGCCATCCTGATTTTCAGCCATTCCGGTTTTTTTCCAGGACCACGTTCCATAAAGAGATGCCGTAACAGTTATTGAAGATTCGCAATATAACAGCTTTCTGTTTGAAAAAATCAGGGGTACGGAGGTGATTTTGAGTATTTGAGTTATCAAAACAGAGGCGATACATATTTTCACCAGTGCAGTTACCTGTTGTGACTGTTGAAAAAAACAGATTTCTCTACTGTTAGTGCGAAATCAGCGCATATTTGTATACATAAAGCAAGACATGTCACTTTGTAAAGTTACCAAAGAATAGTAAATTTGCGCCAGATTGACTGGTAAGTATGAATGACTCTCTGTGAGTGAAATGCCTCTCCTCTCTCTCAATCGCAATGCCGGGTCTCGTCAACGTCCAACTCAACGGATATGGATTTTTTTTCCGTTCTCTACTACCGGTTTAAAAAAGTCTGGAAAGCGGTTCGCCTCTACCTGGTTATTGCAGGTCCTGGTCTTGTCGTTATGATAGCCGACAATGATGCTGGCGGCATTACTACTTATGCTGCTACAGGAGCTAAATATGGCTATCACCTGATATGGTTTCTGCTTTTGCTTATACCTGTAGCCTATTATGTTCAGGAGATGACTGTAAGGTTGGGTGCCGTGACAAAGCGGGGACATGCCGAAGCCATTTTTGAAAGTTTTGGTGCTTTCTGGGGGTGGTTTTCACTCCTCGATCTTATGATTGTGGACTGGTTGACACTGGTTACAGAATTTGTTGGAATGACTGCGGCATTAAGCATTTTCGGTGTACCAGCCTGGTTGACTGTGATCCTTGTCGTCCTGCTCATGAGCATTATCGTCCTGAACGGTCGATACTGGACCTGGGAAAAGATCGCCCTGGGCTTTTGTTTGCTGAACCTGATTTATATTCCTGCAGCATTCATGGTCAACCCCTCTCTTTCTGAAATCGCCAGTCAGGGATTAATTCCCAATCTTCCCGGAGGTCTCAATAATGAACTCTTTTTTTTGCTGATGGCCAATATCGGTACAACAATTGCGCCCTGGATGCTCTTTTTCCAGCAAAGCTCAGTGGTTGACAAGGGCTTGCAGGAAAAAGATATTAAAATGGGCAAAATCGATACGTTTATCGGAGCCATTATCACGGTGGCCATTGCTATTTTTATTGTGATTGTAACCGGAACGCTCTTGAACGGCGCACCGATTGATGATGCGGCAACAGCCGCCAAACTGTTGATGAAAATGAACCATTATGTCGGAGCTTTCATGGCTGTTGGTTTGTTTGACGCTGGTCTGCTCGGGGCAATCTGCATATCGCTGGCGAGTTCATGGGCATTTGGCGAAATTTTCGGCTGGGCGCATTCCCTCAACACCAAGGTGAAGGAAGCCCCCTGGTTCTATATCTCTTTTTTCTTTACCCTTGCTACAGCGGGTGTTGTTCCCTTGATACCGGGCGCTCCACTTGTGCTTATCACACTCTTTGTCCAGGTTGTTGCCGTAACGCTTTTGCCCGCAGCTCTGGTCTTTCTTATCCTCCTGCTCAACGATAAAAAGACCATGGGGGAGTATGCCAATACAAGATTGCAGAACATTGTCAGTACCCTGATTGTGGTGTCAATCATTATTCTCTCAACGATGTATGGTGTCAGCGCACTTTTTCCCAACCTTTTCCAGTAATTGAGGGTTTCAGGCCATGAGGACGATCAATCAGTTTTTCAGCAAGATCCGTGAAATCAACCAGCGTTATGCCAAACCCACTGTGGAAATGTCTACAGGTGTCAAATTCTCTCTGGCAGTGCTCAGGATTTACCTTTTTCTGCTCGTGTTGTTGATGATCTATAAATTTATAACGGTTATCAAGGTTTTATAAAACGGAAACGCCAATGGTTACAGTACTGAATCGCGAATTTTTTCTGAGCGAGATTGTTGGTCGCCGGATTTATTTAAAATCAAATTCAATTGGCAAGCTCAAGGATCTTGTTATCCAGGAGAATGCCGGTAAAATTCCGGAAGTAACTCATTTGCTTGTTCACCGCCCCTATGGTGACTCCCGTCTCCTGATTCCCTGGGATAAAATTACCCTGATCTCCAACACTGAAATTATTTCTGAGATCACCACTATTGAAGGGTACGAACTTAATCCTCTTGATAATCACATCTTCCTGAAAGACTATATCCTTGACAAGAAAATACTTGATATGGACGGGCATGAGGTTGAGGTTGTATACGACGTCAAGCTATTATTCCAGAACGAAAGGCTTTTTGTCAGTGAAGTGGATTTTAACCGGTTTCGTATTCTCCGCAGGATGGGCTTTAAAAAGCTTGCCAATTATCTTGCAAAATACAAAGAGGGTTCCAGTATTTCCTGGCTTTATGTTCAGCCCCTGCCCGAAACAATCGGGAGTTTTGAGGGGAATGTGAAGCTCAATGTTCTCAAGGAAAATATCAACGACATCCATCCAGTCGATCTTGCCGACATTCTCGAAGAGCTCGAAGGTAATCAGCGCATAGCGGTTTTCAACGAGCTTGAGCCTGAGTTGGCTTCCGATACCCTCGAAGAGGTGGAACCGAGAGTGCAGCGGGAACTGATACGATCAATGCAAAAAGAGAAAGCTGCCGGACTGATCAACGAAATGAGCCCCGCACAGGTTGCCGGAATACTTTCTGTGCTGCCCGCCTCTGAAGCCGATGAGATTATCGAATTTGTCGATAGTGAAAACAAGGAGAGGGTACAGCAGCTCATTGATCAGACTGACGAAAATATCATGCTCTACTCCACGCAGCAGGTTATCAAGCGTCCGGTTGATACCATGGTTAAAGAGGTGATCGATAATTTTCGCGAAGTTGCCGGTGATATGGATGTCATTATGTACGTCTATGTAGTAAATGCAGACAATATCCTGCAGGGAGTTGTTGACATCAGGGAGTTGATTGCGGCTGAACCAGAGCAGACGCTTGGTGATATTATGACAGACAACATTATTTCACTGAATCAGGATGATACACTGCATGATGCCGTTGACATGTTTTTCCGTTATTCCTTCAGGGCGATTCCCATTACTGATGAAAGTGATTATTTGCTTGGAGTTGTCTCTTTTCATGATATCAAGGGAGTCAAGCCCAGGCTGGATTAACATGTTTGAGAGCTGGTAGCTTTCTTCTATGGAACAATAGGACAATTTCTGAACAACAGGGAGCTACAAGAGATGGATTTTACACACCTTGACAACCATGGCAACGTTGCCATGGTAGATATTTCCGGTAAGCCAGGTACGCTCAGGACAGCCAGAGCTTCTGGGTATATTCTTATGCAGCCGGAAACCATTGAACTTCTCTCTTGTGACGCTCTTCCGAAAGGCAATGTTCTGACAACGGCAAAACTTGCCGGCATCATGGCGGCAAAAAATACTGCTCATCTTATTCCTCTTTGTCACCAGCTCAATCTTTCCTGGGCCGATATTGTTTTTGATGTCCAAAAAGAGCGTATAGCCATCGTTGCAACCGTTAAAACAAAAGAGTCCACCGGGGTGGAGATGGAGGCTTTGACTGCCGTATCAGTTGCAGCGCTTACCATCTACGATATGTGCAAGGCGGTGGACAAAACCATGGAGATCGGATCAATAACACTGGAAAAGAAAACCGGTGGAAAATCTCATAATACTGATGGCTACAGGCCGAAAACATCAATTCTTGTGCTGTCGGACTCGGTCTCTTCTGGCCGGGGGGTCGATCGTTCGGGGCAATTGCTCCGTGAAGGGTTCGAGGCTTCCGGATGCCCGGTTGGCGAAGTGAGGGTGATTGCCGACAATCATGAAGAGATCATTTCGGTTATTGATGAATGGACTGGTAAAGGTGTTGAACTTATTGTTACAACAGGGGGAACTGGTCTTGGCCCACGAGATGTAACTGTTGATGCACTTCTTCCCAAATTTTCACGTAAATTAACAGGAATTGAGCAGGCTTTGTTTAACTGGGGGCAGGGGAAAATCAAGACAGCCATGCTTTCAAGGCTTGCTGCAGGTATGGTGGGATCGTCGATGGTGATCTGTTTGCCGGGAAGTTCGGGAGCGGTAAGCGATGCGCTCGAGGTGCTTGTTCCTGCAATATTTCATGCTTTTGCCATGATAAAAGGAGAGGGACACTCATGATGATAACCGTTCAGGAGGCGCACACGCTCATCCGGCAGTCGCTTGCGCCGTTAGGCTCCGAAGAACTGCCGCTTGATCAGATTCAGGGAAGAGTGCTCGCCCGTGACATTGCAGCACCCTTTTCGCTTCCGCGTTTCACCAATTCGGCAATGGACGGCTTTGCTCTCAAATGGGATGATATTGGTGACGCCACTGATGATTTTCCGGTGCGGTTGCTGGTGACCCAGTCCATTCCGGCTGGAACACTCTCCACCTTGCCGGTTACTTCCGGATGTTGTGCCGAAATCATGACCGGTGCGCCTGTGCCGGAAGGAGCCGATACGGTTGTGGCATTTGAGCAGACCAGCGGTTTTGGTTCTGACTCTGTAGACGTCTTCAAAACACCGAAATATGGAGCCAATGTTCGTTATTGCGGTGAAGAAATAACCGGGGGAGAGATACTTTTCCACAAAGGAGAGTTGCTCTCTCCTTCCGAAATTTCCGTTCTTGCCTCTTTCGGTTTTGCTTCAGTAGTAGTCCATCGAATGCCGAAAGTTTCGATTGTTACGGTTGGAGATGAAGTTCGCATGCCCGGTGAAGAGGTTTCAGGTGCGCAGATCTACAACAGCAACCGCTTTTTGCTTGAAGCCGCATGCCGCTCCGTAGGCGTTGAGCCAGCAGGGCTCCATCATGCTCCCGACGATAGGGTGGCGTTACGCGAAGCGCTGGCGCTGGCGCTGGGTGAATGCGATGTCCTTATTACGGCAGGAGGCATCTCTACCGGAGAATATGACTTTGTCCAGCAGGAACTTTCAGCTCTTGGAGTCACCAAAAAGTTCTGGAATGTTGCTCAAAAGCCAGGCAAACCCCTTTATTTTGGTTCAACCTCTGAAGGAAAGGCCGTTTTTTCCCTGCCCGGCAACCCGGTTTCTGCGCTGGTTTGTTTCGTAGAGTATTGCATTCCGGCACTTAATATTTTGCAGGAACGCCACGAAATTGCTTCTTTCAAGGCAATTCTTGCCGAACCATTTCCCACCGATAAAAAACGGCACCGTTTTCTTTCTGGAAAGGTTTGGTCCGAAAACGGCAGGCTTCTGTGCAAGGTATCTCCAAAAATTGAATCTCACATGATTACGTCGCTTGCAAGTTCGAACTGTCTGGTCGAAGCGGAGCCCTCTTCCGTAGCACTTCCTGCGGGCTCGGAAGTGACCTGTACGATGCTTCCCTGGGCGATGCTCTCCTGAAAACTATGCTTTTTCACCCTTTTGAAATAGCCTTTTGCGGTTATTCAGGCTCCGGAAAAACGACACTTATTGAAGGAGTTGTTCGCCTTCTTTCAGCTAAATATTCCACTGCCTACTACAAGCACGGCTGCCATCAGTTTTCGGTTGACCGCGAAGGCAAAGACTCGTGGATTGTCCGTCAGGCTGGAGCTACTGCGGTCATGATTTCTGACCCTGAAAAAAAAGCGGTTATTACCGGTCACGGCCCATCGTCTCGACTGCTTGAGCAACATGTTTTTTCCGAAGCGGATCTGCTTGTTGTTGAAGGGCTCAAGGAACTTCCCCTTCCCAAATTGCTCGTCGTAGATGCCGAACGCCGGATACTTGATCTTGTCAGAACCGGAACCATCACCAATGTTGCGGCTCTGATTGTTCCTGACGACCCGTCATTCTATTCAGCATTCAGTATTCCAATCCTGCACAGGGAGCGCATCAGTGATGTCGCAGCATTTCTTGAAACTTATTTGCTGGCTTATTCTTTGAAAAAGTATCCTCTTCACGGACTGATACTGGCAGGAGGACGGAGTTCACGCATGGGAAGTGACAAAGCGCTTATCAAATACCATTCCGAAAACCAGCTTCTCCATACAGCAGCGCTTCTTCAGCTCCAGTGCCAGAAAGTGTTTGTTTCCTGCAGGGAGGAACAGGCAGCAACATACCGCCATTTCGGTATTCCAATTATTACCGACGCTTATCTTGGCATTGGACCACTGGGAGGGCTGCTCTCCGCCCAGCAAGTCTTGCCAGATAACGGCTGGATGGTTGCTGCATGTGATCTGCCTTTTCTTGATGAAGCTATTGTCCGGAACCTCTGTTCCCACCGTAATCCGATGCGTTTCGCAACCGCCTTTAGGAATTCTCAATCGGGCAGTTTCGAGCCGCTCTTTGCCTGTTATGAGCCGAAATCCCGCAGCAGACTTATCCTTCGGCATCTGGAGGGAAACAATTCCCTCGCAGCATTTCTTGACGAGTCTCGCATTGAAGAGCTCCCACTCCAAAACGGCGACGTACTCAAGAATATCAACGATCCTGAAGGCAGATAAAGTGTAAACTATTTTAAATTTATGATATAAATATTCTGAAACGCTATAAATAATCGAGCAAAACAGTTGTTTTATTATGAGCGTATGTTTATAACTTAGATTATTGTTTCTACTAACTATTGTTAGTTCTCATACCATGAAAAGCGAAATGATCGTAACATTCGGGGGCGGAAAAAAGGTGAATGCGGATTTTAATGGTTTTACCATTGAAACCGATCAGTCATCTTATGCCGGGGGCGAAGATTCTGCTCCAGAGCCCTTTTCATTGTTTCTTGCCTCAATCGGCACTTGTGCAGGTATTTTTGTTTTATCCTTTTGCCAAAGCCGGGGAATCCCGACAGATGACATAAGGATTGTGCAGTCTCATTATTATAAAGAGACTGGTCGTGGAGTAGGAAAAATCGAAATTGCTATTGAACTGCCGCCAAGCTTTCCTGAAAAATACAAAGAGGCAGTTATCAGTGCAGCCAATCTCTGCGCGGTAAAAAAGCATATCCAGGAACCGCCTGAATTTGTTGTAAAAACGGTTACCCGATAAATCTCAATACTCCAGAAATAACAATGCGATTCAAGAAGGTTGGCAGGCCTCAACATTGCCGCAGCATTCAGGATCTGCCGAAGATCACCTGTTTCAAGCCGGAGGGTGTTAAGCCAAAAACTTTGAAAAGAGTTCTGTTGACGATCGACGAGCTGGAAGCCATCAGGCTGGCGGACAAGGAAGGATTGTATCAGGCTGATGCAGCAATAAAGATGAATGTATCCCGCCCAACTTTTGGTCGCATTCTCGAAGCTGCCCGTAAAAAAGTAGCTGAAGCTCTTGTCGACGGGAAGCAGCTTTGCATCCAGGGCGGTGTTTTCAGATCTCTTTGTGACAGCATTCCTTCAGACCGTCCAGAGAGTTGTATTTGTCCTGAATGTGACATGGAGCTTCCTCACTTTATGGGGGAGCCTTGCAGAGAGATATGCTGCCCACATTGCGGCGCAGCCCTGATACGCAAGGGAGTGTGCCTTTCCGGGCAGCAGCCCTGATGTTGATTATTACAGAATTATAATTTTTTCCTATTGATAATAATGGCTGATACCTGGAACAACCCTGATAAATTTAATCGCGAAGCATCGCAATGGGATGAGAATCCACGACGTCGCGCTCTTGCCCTGGCCGTTGCAAAGGCCATCATCGATGCGGTAAAGCCCGCAAAAACTATGCGTGCTCTGGAATTCGGATGTGGTACAGGTCTGGT
>CAISRC010000022.1 GCA_903887845.1 uncultured Chlorobiaceae bacterium | reverse complement strand
AATCTGACATGATTGGGTGGTACACTTTCGCCCGGTATACCTGGTACACTTTACTCCGGTACAGGTGGTACACTATGCTCCGGAATCGCTGGTACACTTTGCTCCGGTAGAGGTGGTACACTATACTCCGGTGTGCTCAGCCTCCTGTTAGTTTGGTCGTTTGTGTTTTTTTAACGGTCAAGAATGCTACCAAGCATTTTTTTTAGCCCTACAGGAGAATCGAAGAAATGACATCCCAACATTCCAAAAGCGCCTGCAGGGAGGATTAGCGTCATTAAAACAACGCATCCCATAAAACCTTCAAGTTCCTGTGTTGTCCAGTTTAACCCGTCCGTCGTGTAATCAAGTCTCATTTTTTCTCCTGTTCCGGTTTGGTCGTTTGTGTTATTGTGCCTGTGTGTATGTTAAAGCCTTTCCCCTTCCTCTCCGTACCTTGATCTTATTTCCTTTACCGCTTGCTCATAGGGTATAATTTTGTAGCCCTCCGATTTAAAAGCCTTGGCGCTTTTCCCGGTATTGGCGCAATTGCCATCAATACCGACAATACAGAAAGACCCTAAAACTTTACTGCCTGGCATGTAAGCCACAAAATATTTGCTCCTTTTTGTTTGGTACATTACAAGCCTCCTATTTTTAAGACATTAGAAACACTTTTTAAATACACTTAAATATAAGAAAATAAAGATGAAAAAAGAATTTAAATTATTAAATAATATATAGTTAAGTACGATTTTTGCTGACTTAATTTTTACCAAATAAATAATGCAGCTCTTCTGTTTCACCCGGATTTTTTCAAAATGAATTACCAAAAACCCATCCTTTCTGTCCCGTGATTCGTCTGTTTTTTTGAACCCACTGAAACACTTGCCTGACTGCGCCGATGGCACAAGGTCCAGCAGGCAAGGCTGCACCAGTAAAGCCATAAGTTCAGGGCGTGACAAGAGAGAAAAATGCAGCGATGGGGGCTTGGTGAACGCTGACCGGCTGCCGCACTGGGGGGAGGCTGGAGACTTACGCCCGAGCACCAGGGGGAAATGGGGGGCGGAGCCAGCCCATAAAGACGCTGCCACCGAACGGCAACCAACAAGCGGGCAAAAGCTACCGGTACGCGCACCGACGCACGCCCAGCAACCAAACAAACACCACCCATACCAACCGGGGGTGTGGGGGGTACTCCCCCCGCATTCGCGGAGCAGCTTCCGGTACACCGGAGGCTGCGGAGTTCTTTTAGTTGCAGGTAAAAGGAGTGAGGTACTCCGAACTCTTTTTACCTTGCGCTCTTCATTTACTTTGGCATGACACTTGCTCTTCTTCCTGCAAGCGGCATGACAAAGTAAGTATATCGCCATGCGGCGTGGTTGGTACCCCAACAGCGCCGCTTTTGCAGGTAAATGGAGTGAGGTACCCCGAACTCTTTTTACCTTGCGCTCTTCATTGTGAAGGCGGGCTGTTTGCCTTGCACGATTTCACCAGACTTCACTGGACGTACTCAGCAAACAGCATGACTGAGCAGTACATCGCCCCAAGCGGAGCGCGGAGAAAATAAGATGCGCCGGGCAGACCGCCCGAGAGTATGAGGAACAGCATGATGATTTGGCGCGGCTGCCTGACGACATGACGGTGGTTCCGCAACAGCCCTGCGGAGGCAGCCAATTGCACCCCCGGATGAACAGCCCTTTCGCGCCGCCCCTGCCCCGCACGCAGCAGCCATAGCCAGCTCTTCTGGACCGCATTCCCGCCGCTGCCTGGCCTGCCAGCAAGCGAAGCGCGCAGAAAGCTCTTCATTGCGAAGGCGCACTGCTTGCTCCTTGCAAAGCAGGCAGCCAGCACAGCAGCCCATTGCAAGCAGCGTGACTGAGCAGTATATCGCGAGTTCCAAGCGGAGCGCGTAGAGGTAAAGGGCGTTGAACAGTTGCGATCTTCCCTCTGTGCGCGGCTGTTGAACGCATTGAATACACTGAGACTCGACCCTGCCACCATGACAACCACGCCACCCGCTTGCGGGAAGATGCTTCTGTGGTGTCACCATACCACACCGGCGGAGTTCAAGCGCGATAGGCCGGGCTGCAATATGGCGGTTATCCAGAAGCTTCTTGATTGCCTTTAAGACTGATTATTATGCCGCTACGTTGACCAGCCCAGCATGAGTGTTGACAAATCTCTTCCACACGAGTTATCCTTCTTTCCCAATATTTCTATCAACCTCTTGAACTCTTGTGTTAAAACTTTTGCACCAGATGTCGTGAGCATCTTGATATATCTTTGGAGCTGCAGGATGTGCCAATGGTAGCCATTCTGCATTCTGTCCGCAGACTTGAACCTGGAACTTGCGACCATATTCTTCTTTGGCAGAGAGTTTAGAAATTTTATCGCTGTACCCATCAATGAGAATGTTCATTACTCTGAGGGCCGCATTACCGAGAGTAACAATCAACTCCGGACTTGCTATCGTCAACTCATTTCGCAATCTCTCAAGGTGGTGTTGCTTGGCCTCACTCACGATGTCAGATTCGGAGGGGTGATGCCTATGTTGGCGATCGGGTATGCCGTATTGCTTGATGAGGTTTACAAGTTCTGGGGCATTGAGCCGATCTGCTGCAGCTTTGCTCTCAAAATATGTGTCGAGACAATCTGTGATCCATGCTTTTGAACGTGGTAAGCCTAATGGAACAAGAATCTTCTTTTCTACCCAAAGCCCTGAGGGGCCATTGGAGCCGCCGCATGGAAATACGGAACCCCATTTGTCTTGAAATCCGACAGCACGCTTCCACTCCTCAATCAGTTCTTGTTCCCCTTTCCCTGTCCAGAAAGGCTCAGGTTCATTGTCTATTGCCACTGCCCGAATTGATGTTACTAAGCCTGGATGATGCCAGCGAACATGCAGCGCACTCGGGTAAGCGCCAAGAATAAACAGTAGTCTTTTGCCGTTACCACTGGGCGGCATATTCCGCACTTGCTTTCCAAAGAGAAACTTCATGTTCAACCTCGCTCCTTATTCTATTCTTGTAAGTTATTCGTTCATTACTTACAAGATCTCTACTTGTTACTCTTTCTCATGAAGGTGCAAGTAACAGAATTTATTGCTGTAAATTAATAATTAATGGCACAGTGTCAGACGTGAACGGAGCTAAAGAATGAGCCTGAAGGGGAGCTTCAAGTGGAAGGATGCGATATTTTACCTTGAGTACATGCCGGTGCTCTGGTTGTTGGTTCTGTTTACTCCACGGATCCCCGTAGTACGACTGAGCTGTTGGCTGTGAACGCCAAAGGTAAGGTGGCTCGCCAAAACCTGACTTTACATAATGGCAAATTATACAACACGGTACTCCGTGTAGGCGCGCCAGCGCCGGGTGTATAATTTCCATTATGTAATGCTGGCCGGCCCCGACCGGCCAATGGCACCAGCCGCCTGATGTATGGTTACGACGCCAGCAAGCGAAGCGCGCAGACGCTCTTCATGCACATTGCAGCTTTTCCCGAGTGCGTGAGGCGGAGCCTGCCGGAGCCGAATCGCAGGAGCGGCAATGCTGTATTGTGCAATGCTACCACAGCGGAACCGGTCGTCAGGCTGTGCGCCAGCACCAAGCGTTAAAGCTCCACAAAGCAGGGTGCGCACTGCCTGACGTGCGGCGGAGCTGCACTATTCTTTCTTCATTTGCGCGTCACCGGGCTGGAGGTGAACGGCGCTGGAGCGGCAGTGCAATCGGCGCTGCCTGGCTGAGTGAGCGGGCGCCGATTGCGCAGAGCGGAAGTGACGGGCACCGAAAGCACAGGGCGCAAGCTTGCTTTCTCTTGGCGCTCTTGTTCCTCAAGGGCGCTTTTCTTCCCCCTGCTGACCGTCTCTGACAAGGCGCTCTGCACGTTCTGGAGCCGGAGCGGGTCGATTCATGGAGCTGCGTGCAGCGAAGCGGAGCGGCGGCGGAATGAAGCGAGTTCTTCCCGCGCAGGTGAAAGAAGGCTTGCTGGGTGCCGGTGTTGCATTGCCACCTCTGGCTTGCTGGCAAGCGAAGCGCGCAGACGCTCTTCATGCACATTGCAGCGTTGCCCGAAGTGAGTGAGGCAAAGCCGAATCGAAGGAGCGGCAATGCTGTGTTGTGCCATGCTACCACAGCGGAGCCGGTCGTCAGGCAGTGCGCCAGCACCAAGCGTGCAAAGTGGCATAAAGCAGGGTGCGCACTGCCTGACGTGCGGTGGAGCTGCACTATTCTTTCTTCATTTGCGCGTCACCGGGCTGGAGGTGAACGACGCTGGAGCGGCAGTGCAATTGGCGCTGCCTGGCTGAGCGAGCGAGCGCCAATTGCGCAGAGCGGAAGTAACGGGCACCGAAAGCACAGGGCGCAAGCTTGCTTTATATTGGCGCTCTTGTACTCAAGGGCGCCATGGTGGGTGGTGCGGCTGGGCGTGCAGAAGCGAAGGCTGTACGCAGCTTTTGCTGCATTTAGCTTGCCTGCTTGCTTCTCAATTGCACCGAACAGCCCCTGCCGCTGCGAGGGGCGGCAGTCGGCAGCAAGCGAAGCGATGCTGCTGGCTGCCATGCCCCGAAGCAATGCGGCTTGCCGGTGGCCTGCCAGCCACTCGATTACACTGCATTGCCCATGCCGCTGCAAAGCACCGGAGCAGCAGGCAGTGGAGCGAAGCGGAGTAGCTTGCGGCGTAGGCGATGAGGCAATGCGGCAGATGCTGGCCTGCTTTTGCACTCTTGTACACAAGGGTGCCATGCTGGGTGGTGCGGCGGGCGTGCAGAAGCGAAGGCGGTACTCCGCTTTCGCGCCATACGGCTTGCCTGCTTGCTCCTCAATAGCCCTGAAGCTTTGCGGCTTGCCGGTGGCGTGCTTGCTTGGCTCCAGCACCGGTACGCACGGAGCTTTGCCGGTGCGGGTTCTGGGGTGGACAGCGCTGAAACCGTTGCTTTCAAAATGGCGATCCACCTCCGTTGCGCTGTCCGCACCAGCCACTGAACTTGCCTGCTACCGCTCATTTGCACTGAGCGAAGCGAAGAGGCTTGACTGCCATGCCCCGAAGCAATACGGCTGCCGATGGCCTGCTTGCTTGGCTCTTGCATCATGCTGCCCATGCCGCTGCAAGGCGCTGGAGCAGCAGGCAGTGGAGCGTAGCGGAGTTGCAGGCTGCGGAGGCAACGAAGCAATGCGGTTGTTGCGGGCCTGCTGTGGCACTCTTGTACTCAAGGGTGCCATGCTGGGTGGTGAGGCTGGGCGTGCATGAGCGAAGGCGGTACTCCGCTTTCGCGCAAACTGCTTGCGTGCCGGATTGAGTATCGAATATTTTGTTTATCCTTCTTACCTTATGGACAATCAGCAAAACCAGGTTTATACCAGCAAAACCTTTAGAATTATGGACGCGTACCGAGTTGGAGAACTTTTTCCTCTTGAACAGTACTGTACCGGTCGGGAGATGAATATTGCTATACCGACAGAGAATTTTTTCCATCTCCTGATGTCGCTCCGAAAGATTTCCCGAAAAGAAAAAAGATTGTTTACAACTGGTAAAATAACTGTGTACCTTTTTGAGCAGCGGGATATTCCTTTTTTGATTGTGGATTTCGGGGAAGAGTTCCGTTTTGATATCTCTTTTGATATCTCAAAATTTGATGATGAAACCCGCAGAATCTGGATGGCGTCAGAGACAAATGCCATTGCTATTTTTCTTGTGGAAGCGACCACTGGCATACTGGAAGGTATGCGCCTCCTTGGCATCGGGTTTGCTCCTCAATTGCGTGAAATCTGTGCACGACAAAAAGGCCAAACTGGCATTGAAGAGCGTATCCGCCTTATTCATTCAGCCTTTACTACCAAGGACATGATTCGGCATGCTGTAGCCAAAACGGTCTTCAAGTAGTATCCTTTCTGATTCGGTATGGGAGACCAACGCCTGAAACACGTCTGCAAAGTGAACGCCGTCCTGGCTGCTCATTGTCTGCTTTTTTGCATATTGCAAAAGCGGTTCTGCTTGATGGTTTGTTCAATATTACTATGCACACTCGCCATGAGACTTTCCCGAATACATTCCGATCCGGTCTTGGACTTTTACGCGGCTGATTTGGCGACATCGCTTGAGTTGCCGCTTTTTGCTGCGGGTGTTTCGGCGGGTTTTCCTTCGCCTGCGGAGGATTATGTGGAGATTGCGCTGGACCTGAACAGGGAGCTGGTGAAGCATCCTGCGGCGACGTTTTTCGCTCGGGTGAAGGGTAGCTCGATGATTGATGCGGGGATTGAGGATGGGGATTTGCTGGTTATTGACAAGGCGCTTGAGGCGAAGGATGGGGATATTGCGGTCTGTTTTCTTGATGGTGAATTTACCGTGAAGCGTCTTTCAGTGCGGGATGATGGTATCTACCTCGTTCCTGCCAATGCGGAGTTTAAGCCGATCAGAATCATTGAGGAGAATGACTTTCTGGTTTGGGGGATTGTCGCATACGTTATCCACAAACCGCGATAGACTGGCTGGAGGTTCTCCCTATGTTTGCTCTGGTTGACTGCAATAACTTTTATGCCTCGTGTGAACGGGTCTTTAACCCTGCGCTGCGCACTCGTCCGGTGGTGGTGCTTTCGAACAATGACGGTTGCATTATTGCACGGTCTGAGGAGGCCAAGGCGCTTGGTATCAAGATGGGGACTCCGGTGTTCAAGTGCCGGGATTTACTGCGTAGGCATAAGGTCGCGGTCTTTTCTTCGAACTATCCGTTGTATGGCGATATGTCGTCACGGGTGATGATGACACCGGCGGCTCTTGCTCCTGATATTGAGCTGTATTCTATTGATGAAGCGTTTCTCGACATGAGCAGTTTCGGGCGGTATGATCTGGCAGAGTATGCGCGCCTTATCCGTCGGACAGTCAGGCAGCATACCGGTATTCCGGTTTGTGTCGGTATGGCGCCTACCAAGACGCTTGCCAAGGTGGCCAATCGGCTGGCTAAAAAGAATCCGGTCTATCAGGGCGTTTGTCTGCTTGATGGTGCAGAATTGATTGCTTCAGCGCTTGCCATGACGAAGGTTGAGGATGTTTGGGGTATCGGACGGCAGTTGAGCAAGCTGCTCTCTGCACGCAACATCAACACCGCTGCTGATCTGGCGGCGGCACCTGTGCCCTGGGTGCGCAAGCATCTGCACATCACTGGCGCAAGGCTGCAGGCGGAGCTGAACGGGACTTCCTGTTTGCCGATGGAGCTGGTCAGAGCTGCAAAGCAGAGCATCTGCACTTCACGATCTTTCGGAAAGAGTGTAACGACCTTTGACGAGTTGCATCAGGCAGTTGCTACCTTTGCGGGCAAGTGTGCGGTGAAACTGCGCAAGGAACAGGCGGTCGCCTCGATGCTGACGCTCTTTATTGGCACCAGCCCGTTTGATGACAACGAGGGGGCGCGGTACTGGGGGACGAAAACCATTTCGTTACCGTACCCGACTCAAGACTCCATGACGCTGATTCGTGCAGCTCAATCGGTGCTGGATGTGCTCTTTCGCGCCGGGTATGCTTACAAGAAAGCCGGGGTGATTGTCAGTGAACTCTCGCCGGTTGCGTTGGCTGGCAGGACTCTTTCGCTTTTTGCTGATGAGGCGGCGGCTGATAGTGAGCAGAGCAAAACGTTGATGCAGGTTATGGATGGCATTAATGAGCGGTATGGGCGCGGTGCGCTGCGGCTGGCTTCGGAAAATTCGGTGGGGTGGAAACCCAATCAGGATCGGCTTTCGCCTTCCTATACTACGAGGTGGAGTGATATTATTTCGGTGAAGGGGTAGCAGCAGTGGTGTGATGTGGTTGGTGTCAATGGGGCTGCGGGGAGTGGTGATAGAGTGCTTGCCGTTAAACACTTGTTGTAATTCAACTTTTGTTTGTTTACCTTTTGAGGCTCATCCTACCACAATAGGAGGAATGAGTTTCGAGGCTCGATGCATCAAGATGTGCACCGAGCCTTGCGGTTTTGATGCTTCCGGAAATTTTTGTTGTGTCATTTTAAGAATCAGTTTTTTCCCTCCGAGCTCGTTTACGTTGATAAACTGTTATCAGATAAAAATCGACTCATTCCTGCAGGGAGCAACGATGTCCTTATGGCGCTTGCTTGCTTTTTTATATAAAATTGCAAAAACAGAACGTTTCAGATATTTTGTGCCAAAGGATTGGGCTTTTCCCGGTCGATAATGGGGCTTTGGACTATTTCCGGGGCCTTTTTGTTTTTACGGGAAAATTTTTCTTTTCAGCTCTTTGTTTTTAAGAATTTCGTAGGTTCTGTTGGATTGAGTGGGTCGCAGGGATCGGGCAGTGTGGGGCGGTGTCTGTTTGCTTGGGCACCCGGCAGGTTACGCAAACGGAGCGAAGCGCCTGTATGTCATGTTTTTTTTGCGGTATTGGTTCTGGTTACGTTATTGCAGACATAAGAAGGAGCGCTAAGTCAAGAAGAATTAAAGGATGGGATAGGTGGCTTGCTCCTGGTTATTGTTTTTATATTATTTTTCTTGTACATCGGTTTTAGCCTGTGTTGCATGAAGGTCGGCTTCACGCCGTTGAAGGGTATCCTTCTTAGTGCAATGATGGGCTTTTTTTATTTGTTGTTTTTCAGGCAGTTGTCGCTCGATAACTTTTTTTGCCGGTTATAGTAGTTCCCTCCATTTTTCCATTATTCAAAGTCGTAGAGATCCTGCACCAACGCAACCTTGTCGCTACTATAATCGTAATATCTGATCTCGCCACGCTCAAAGACACGTTGAACTGCCCAGCAAAAATAATCTGAAATATTCAGTATGGCCTCTGCGGTTGGCTGCTGGACGTTAAAGACCACTTTGCAGTCGTTTGCTTTATCGGGAGCTTTGGTTTGTGCCCTGGTGATAGCTTTGCTCAATCCGATCACACCAGCGTCTGTTGGGCTTGGGCGTCTGGCAGGTTTGCGCAAAAGGAGCGGAGTGCTGCGCCAGAGAGGAGGGCGGTAGTCTGAAGTGAAGATTATTTACTGTATAGAATAACAATGTTTTGGTGAGTGTTTATTGACCCAGCTTGAAAATGGCTCTACACCTTTTCCCTTAGCCTCTTCCAAGACATCATTCATGAATTTACGAGTGTCAGAAATCTGGACAACCTCATACGGCTTATCGGCCGTAATCAATTCGATTAAGTTCAAAGCTTGCTTTGCACCTTTTTGTTCAGCTTGCTTTTTGTCAAGAATTATCTTTTGTTCCTTTTTGCTGTTTTGTTCACAAAAACCATAAAGCTTATTTAAGCAATCATAAAGACTTATCGTTTTCGAAATATTTTCTGACAATGTTGATCCGCTGGCATTGAGGTTCAAAATATAACCGCAGTGTATTGAGCCATTACCTCCAATAAAATCAAGACGAATTTCAGGCAACAAAATTTCTGTTTGCAATTCTGCGGCATCAAGTTTGTAATCAACATTCAGATAGTGTTGAAAATCAACACTCTTTCTGGCCATTTTGTGAAAATCTGTTGCAAGAGCATTGCCTCTTGATACTCTTCTTCTTCCCTCTTTTTTGTCAGTTATCAACTTATGATACAGTCTGTCAAAACGCTGCTCAAGGAGGTCGTCGGCAGATTCGTCAGGGTTATCATGGGCAATGACCAGCGGTTTTGGCGTTGCGTAGCGAATGATGCCGTTTTCGTAGACGGAGAGATATTCGAGGTGTTTGACATCAAGAGGCTCCCGGCTTTTTGCGAGACCTTCGGCCTGCTGCATTGCACTCTCAAGAAGTGAGGATTTGTCAATACCAAGGGCACGATTAATGAGAGTCACGCGATCCCGCGAGAAACGTACTTTTACAGCGCCGCTCTCAGGGCTCACCAGGATTAATCCGATGCCGAAGTACTCCTCACGGTCAGGATTCGGCGCGTATTTTACGGTTGTGAAATAGGTTTTCATGGTAACTTAATCTTTGCATCCTCTAAAAGTTGTTGATAGAAACTGCGAACCAAATTCTTTCGGGGCAACAGATAGTGTTTTATAATCGATTCTTTTTCTGTCTCTTTGACTTCCCACTCATCGGGGATTACCTTCAAGATGTCATGAAGCTCTGATTCCGTTCCATTCTCTATCCGGCCAAGAACCCTGTCGGCTTCATCAGAGGAAAAAAGTCCGAATGAATCATACACGTCTCGGTAAAGTGGATGACTGATAAGGGATTCTTCAATAGTGGGCGGAAGGCTGTTTCTGCTACTATCCAGACCGCAGTATTCCTTACCTTCAAAAATCATGGCATGATCTATTGCCACAAGGTGGCAACTGTCTTTACCGACTTCCTCAATAAGAACATTCGGGTTATGCGGACCACGATCTGTATTGTAAACCCAGATATCAAACAAAACAATCCCTATCAAGGCCTGAGGAGCCGCAAATTTACACATTTCCTGATGCTGAAACAAATCTCCCTTGTCAAGTGACTTGGATTGTCCCTTCAGTTGCCTTGAGCCGAATGCCAAGCCTTGAGGTGGCTTTCGATCGAATTTTTCGTCTATAACGGTTTCAGGAACAACCTCGACAAGCGCCATCTCCGGGGTAGGAAGATCGAGAAATTGCAGCAGAGAGGCTCCGATCAGCTCATTGATCACATGCAGCCGGTTATTGCCGATATGCTTGATATACCAGGTTTCACCGTCGCTGCATTCGAATATTGATGGAACGCTGCCTTGCGTCTCTATCTGCCTGATAAACCTCTCTGTTTTGACTCTTCTCATGGGCTCTGGTATTCTTGCCGTGAATTTGACGCTCCCTTCTTGCCATTAAAATACTTTTTGAGTTGATCAAGGGAGTTTCTGGTGAAAGCGTCAATATCGGAATCAGCAATGATAGCGAGAATGTCTACCCAGGTGATGGTGTTATTGCCTGCGCCTTTGACTTCCAGCCTGGCTTGAGCAAGCTTCCGCTGTTGGAATTCTGGAATGAGTTGCTTCCACAAGTCAACAATCAACTCCTGAATTTCATACTGTTTATAGCCGGTTTCGTCTTTGCGGCCTTCGCCGGATTCGAGTTTGGCTTCGATGACCAGCATTGTTTTTGGAGAGACCAGCAAGATATCCGGTTTTGCGTTGAAAGCCCAACGTACCTCTTTAAGTTTTTCCAGACCAGCATTGTTCAGCGCTTCTATGCTCCAATGGCTCGGGCACCAGAGCTTCTTTTTATTCGGGGATGTCCAGAAGAGGTCGTGTTTATCAAGCATTTCCGGATCAACTTCACGAATCTTTAAAATCTGTTCCAGAACGGTTCTTCTCCGGTCATGGGTCAGGTTTGAATACTTAGAAGGATTGCCAAGGTCGTACGAGTAATCTCGAAGTGCAGCGACTTCAACATAGACCTCAAGTTCATCGGGATCAAGCGCCTGCTCCATATCACACTTCTCCTTCGCCAATTCAGCAAAACCAACTCTGACGGAGCGCGATGACAAGAGCGCATGTGCAAAGAGAAAGCAGAAAAATCGCTCTTCCCGGTTTACTTTCCAATATGGGATATCGTTGAACATGAAGGCTCCTTGGTTTTAAAATACGTCATCCATCGTTTTTGCTTGTTCAAGACGCGCTTTTGAGGTGTACCGGGAAGCTTGCAGGGCTTTTACTCTGCCGTTGGTCACGAGTTCTAAAGGTGCAATTTGCTTAGCTGGTTCGGAGAAGTTCAAGACATATTTTGCGGTGTCTTGCCACTGTTCGATAGATGAAACAGGTGCAATATGAGTAATGGCTGAAATGGGTGCAACTCTATACACTGCGACATACTTGATTTTGGGAATCATACTGCTATGAATTCGTACATGATGCCAGCACTCTTTACCAATGAATACTTCATTAAATCCATCTTCTCTTGCAGGGACTACAATTGTATCAATATCAGAGGGATCTATCTTCATTACCTCTGATATATCCGTGGTCGCAATAGAGTTGTTTGCCGTTAAATCTGCGAGGAATGGCTCAAACCGGAAAACATGCTCATCTTGTGGCCCCTTAAACCTTTCGAGGGTAATGATTTCAACTGGAAACTTGAATCGGCTTATCAGCACTTTCTCCAGTTCTTCATCAAGGTTATCAATAATCACAAGAGCATTGAAAGCATTTCGTCCATATATCATCCGTTCAAGGAGAACATCAATATTTTCAAACCCATGCTGCAATGCATAAGTGCTGCACTGCGCTATAGCTTGCGGAATTGCTCTGACAGCGTCCTTAACAATCTGCTTCACCAGGTTTGGTGAGCTTTCAAATGAAAGAGAAAACTGAAGTATTTGAACGGCAATGTGCCTGAGGGGGTCATGTGCCGCCAGTTCATTTTCAACCATATATAATTTAGGCTCACGGTTACTGGTGAGATCAATGAGATAACCGTCTGGTATGTTTCGGACTTGACCTCGACCACCCATTAGTCGCTTTGTGTCGAGATAAATGCGATTTTCTCCAAAAAGGGTAGGTGCGACCGTCAATATGGCGTCTTCCAGATCACGTTCCTTCAGAAATGGGTCTTCACGATAAATGGTGCTGGGTGTCCAAAGCATAGTGATTCAATTTGGCTTGAGCTATCTATTGTCAGTTACAACATGAGCAGTGTTTGTGAGATCATCTTATTCTTACTTGTTGTTTTTGCCAGTTGGGCAATGCACACCGTATACGACAAGAGCGCCAACATTAAGCAAAAGACAATCTCATCCCTGCAAACACTTATATACTTTAGGGGGTTGAGCATGCTTGACCTGTTTATCTAGTTAGCTATCTAATTTGGTTTCTTGAATTATTTCAATACGATTCCCATTCGCGAAACATATGGCACCAAATTGGTGCATGCTATAAAATTTCAATCTTATGCTTTATCTCACTCACAGAATAGATTGTTCTTCCAAAATGACTTATCTGAATTTTCTCAACATCAACTAGACCATTCTTGACAGATTTTTTTATATAACTTTTCAACTTATCACTAACCTTTAACTTGTATTTTTCACTATAATATATTGTATTTATTACACAAAGAGAATAATTTGCATTTGGAAGATATAACAAATCAATTTCTTTGTCTCTTAAAAATCTTAAAAAATGCTTGGTATAGTAGAATTTTTTTTCTCTACACGAATATATAATTGATGAAAAATTAAAAAAAGATGTATTTGGTATATATTTTGGTAAATCAAAGTCAAAAACAAGCTCATATTCCTTTATCGCCCAAGTATCTTTTAAAAACCATATATCTATCTTATTATCAGAGAGATGTATTTTATAGCCACCAAAATTATTTTTTTTATGCTCGTATTTTTCAAGAAATAAATCTATATCGAAATACCCATCCATAAATAGATCTATATCTCTATTTTCAAGAATATGCAGAAAATAATTTCTTATAACACCACTAAATATGTACAGGTCTGTCTTTTTGGATAAATTATCCAAAAAAGACAATACTTGTGGGCTGAAACTATTTGTCAAATAATCTTCAAAATCAGCACCAGAGTTATCAACCCTTTTTTTTATCTCAATTAATCTTTTGGCCACTTAATCTCTGGTATTGGTTTAATGCATATTGATCCGTCATACCGGTGATGTAATCAACAATTACGCGTATTTTATAATAATCATCCATATCCTCAAACTTTTTTTTATTATTCTCAAGCAAAGATATATCAAGAACACTTTTTGATATCATATTTAAAGCTCTATACCTATACTTATCAGAATTATCGAAACAGAATTCAATGTAATAATCTAACAATCCTTTCAATACAGAATGGCCGGTTAACTCAAGGCCTATAATTTCTTTTTTCTGAAGAATATTTTTCTTGCAAAAGGCTTTTAATTCAATTACAAGCCGACTATCATCGTCATCTATTAATTCGCAATTGTAATCACCTAAACATATTTTTTTAATATTAATTAAATAATTATTCACAGATAAAAGAACCAATTGTCTTATAAGAGACAACCTCAAATTAACAATTCTTGCAATATCACTTTTATGATTTTTTTCAATTCCGATAAACACTTTATTTATATTATAAACACCCTGTAGTCCTTTTTTTATATCTTCATAACCATACCATTTTTTATTATACCCATCTTCAATATCCATAATCAAATAACAAATTGAATCAGCTGCCTCCATAATGAATGAAAGCGGATGTCTAATTGGTTTTGATCCATTCATAAGCGAAAGACCATTCATAATTTTTTCGCAATAATCTCTTTCAGACTGAAAGACCCCTCTTTTTTTACGTGAAAGGATTTCCGGCTCAAGCTGATCAGGATTTGGATATTTCAAATAAGCTCCGAGCGTGCCAAATGTTAAATTTAGTCCATATTTATCATCAAGCATCTGTAACTTTGTTAACACCCTAAAACCTTGACCATTACCATCGAATTTTTCAAAATCTTGTTTTTGCAAGTCATTAAGTTTAAACCTACTCTTTTCAGTAAGCGTTTTAAAATACTTTGAAAAATACTCTTGTATAACAGTCTCGCCAAAATGGCCAAATGGTGGGTTACCAATATCATGAACCAAACAAGCATTTTTGACAATTACTGGAATAACCCTATATATATCACCAATATTTTTATAACTCTGTATTACCTCTTTAAACTGACTATTTTTTAAAACATTTAATGCTATTGACTCACCAACAGACATTACTTCTAATGAATGCGTTAATCTTGAATGAATATTATCATCTGTAGTCAGAGGGAACACCTGCGTCTTATCATGCATTCGCCTTATGGCGGGGCTAAAAATAATTCTTCCAAAATCACTTTCAAACTCATTTCTATCATCATTTTCTTTAATTCTTGAGGTGGTTTTTAACCTGTTTTCATTCAAATAATTGTTCCAACCCATAATTTCAAATTTATTATCATTTAATAAAGAATGCTTTTTCTTTACCAGAATTATTACGCCTTATACCTTCCCAAAAGAAATTCAAAGCTTGATGTTGTTGTGACCTGATCATGGGGAATTAAAAGATATTTCCATGCTTTTCCATTGTTGGCAGTGGTAAAGGCTGTGGCATAGGCACAATACCGAAGAGCTGCTGCCGTTTTTTCCTGAACTTCGGTGCTGTCGAGTTCGTTGGCGGCTTTGGTTTCGACGAGGTAGATGTTTTCAATGGTTTCAACGACGAAGTCGGGGTAGTAGCGGCTGGAGTTGCTGGCCCAGTAGATTCGAAACTGGTTTGGTGCGGGGCGCAGCCATTTGAGGACGGTTGTGTCGTTTTCGAGGATATAGGCGAACTCTTTTTCTGTTTTTGAGTCGAATTTGTATTCGAAATGGCAGGCTTTTTCAAAGCCGGTGAAGACCAGTTTGGGAATGAGGCTTGTCGGGGTGATGCTGTCTTTGTAGTGGCGGCGCCCGTCTTTGAGTGCGGAGAAGTTCCAGTCTTCGATTTTGATGAAGGGCAGGACTTTTGGATCCTGCCAGGCGGGCTCACTGATTTTCAGGTGTGCTTTGAGTTGGTCGTAGATGTTGCCTGCTATGAATTTGCGGTATTGCCGGACAACGAGTATCAATTTTGATGCGACGCTGAGGTTTGCCGAAATGGTATCAATGGCCTGATTGGTCAGTTTGTGGAGCAGTTCAGCATTGTCGTCGTAGTCGATTTCCGGATAGTTGACGAGTTCAGAGATGACCTGATTGACAGGGCTTTGTGAGGAATATGCACCGTATTTAACGCCTATGTCGGTGGTCTTCCGGTCGCCGGTGAGTTCGACGACCCGGATTTCCTCGCTCAGTGGTTCGTAGGTAAAGCCTTTCGAAACATCAAGATCAAACACTTCAAACCAGACTTTGACCTCTTCCTGGACGAGATCCATCCGGGGAATTTCGATGATGTTGTTTTTAAAGTTTGTGACGACCTCTTCGTAGATAGCGTCGGCTTCCTGCAAGAGTTGCTGTGTAAACATACCGAGCTGACCTTTTGACTGCTCTGCCTCAATCTGCTCCATCACATATTGCTTGACCTCGGGTTTGTTCAGGTCGGCCACTCTTGTTACGCCCTGATCGCCGTTCATGGTTGGCAGGAGGTGGATGATGGCTTTTTTTGCATCGAGGCGGTTGGTTGCAACCTGCTTCTCTTTTTCATCCGTCATAGCCGCAATCAGTTTCTCTTCACGGGTTACTTCAACCTGGACTTTGGAGGGTGACTGTATCACCTCGGTGTTTGGAGTGAGATCGGTGACATCAAGCTCAATGAACGAGACTTTCTGCAATATTGAGTTGGGGTCTTGTGCGGCTTCAATGACCTTGTCGAAGTTGTCGTGTGCCAGAACGGTCAGTTTATCGACAGCATCATCGCCGGTTCTTTCGCCATTGTACGGGAGGCGCAGGCCGCGGCCTATGGTTTGTTCAATCAGGACTGAGGCATTGGCGGCACGCAGAGGAACGATGGTGTAGAGGTTGTTGACATCCCAGCCCTCTTTGAGCATGTTGACGTGAATGACAATTTCGATGTCGTTGTCGTAGCGTTCGAGGTCGATGAACTGGCGTTCGATTTCATCGTCTTTTTTGGTGCTGGAGTCGATTTGCAGGACTTTGCCGTTAAAGGTGCCGTTGAAAAAGGAGGTTGAGGTAATGTAGTCGAAGGTTTCGCGGGCGTGGGTGATGCTGCTGCAAACCACAAGGATGAAGGGCTTTACCTTGCGGACTCCGTTGTTCCGGGCGTAGACTTCAAGAGCATTGATGGTTGCCTGATGAACGCTGATGGCGTCTTCGAGCTTGATTTTTTCAATTTCCTGCGCGGAAAGGCCTTGAGCCCGAAAATTTTTCCGGGTTGCAACGGCAGGATTTTTCACATATTTGCCGTCTGCAAGCGCTTTGGCAAGGGAGTATTCATAGACAACATTGTTGAAGGCGTTGCCTTTTTCGTCGATTGGGGTAGCGGTCAGTTCAATACCAAGCACCGGTTGCAGTTCGTTGATGGCTTTTTTGGAGGCATCGGCGTGGTAGCGGTGGGCTTCGTCCATGAGGATGACCAGATCGTTCAGGCCGGAGAGGTATGACCAGTAGGATTGACCGAGGTATTCCGAGAGGCGTTTGATTCTTGGGGGCTTGGCAACACCGGCCTCTTTGGTGCCTCTGTTTTCGGCATTGAATTTCGAGACGTTGAAGATATTGATGCGGACCTCTTCGCCGCTGAAAAGTGCACCAACCTGGTTATAATTTTCGCCGGTGATGATGACTGGCCGGTTGTGCACAAACTCGGTAATTCCGGCAAAAACATATTTCTGGTAGCCGGGGTCACCGAAATCCTTGATGAGCTTGTCGTAGATGGTGAGGTTGGGGGCAAGCACAAAGAAGTTGCGGATGCCTTTTTGCAGGTAGAGGTAACTGATGCAGGCGCCCATCAACCTTGTTTTACCGACACCGGTGGCGATGGAAAAGCAGAGTGAGGGGAACTCACGCTCAAAATCCTTGCAGGAGGGATAGAGCGCTTGAACCTTCTCCAGTTCAGCAGCAAGATCGGCGCCTTTTTTCAGTTCGAGCAGATCAGCTAAAACGGCAACAATATCCAGTGACTCCTTCAGTGGTTCCCTCAGTGACAAGCGTTGTTTGATGTAGTTGGCTTTGGCATTCATAGGGGTCAGTAGAAGAGGTTGGTTTGAGCTGACTGGCTTGCTGGTTCATTGCCGGGATTTTCATCAATACGTTCATCGATAGCCTCATCATCAGATGGTGCTGCAACGTCATCGTGCGGCAGATTGACAATGTTCAGGCTGTAATCCTCCTTACCGAACTCGCACTTGCCGAGAAGCATTTGGGGGATTTTTTTGACGGTGATGTTCGGAAAGCGATTCTCGCATTCACGCTGGTATATTTTTGCACAAATCATCAAGCTTTCATCAGGGCCCATCTCCTCCCTGATCTTTTCGAGCATCTCCACGGTCATGAACTGGGTGGTGGTGTAGATGTAGTCCTTTTCGCTGCTGCGCCCCTGCTTCCAGTACACATGCCCGTCAGGCTCATACCTGAACCCCGATTGCTTCGCCATGGCTGCGGCAAGCATATCAGGGTTGTACTCCTTGCTGATAATCCAGTTGTCGTACTTGTCTTTGTTCAGGAGTGACGGAGCAAGGGTATAGAACTTGAAGCCTCCACCGCCTTGCCACTCAACTGCTTTGCTGATACCGCCCTGATCTGAACCAGCAATAACCTGCTTCAAACGAGGCACACAATGGGTTTTTGCATGGTCACCAAGTTCAATGCCTATCCATTTCCTGCCCATTTTCTGCGCTACGGCAGCGGTGGTGCCGGAGCCAAGAAAGGAGTCGAGGACAAGGTCGCCTTCATTAGAAAAATGCCGAAGAATCAGACTTAGTAACATTTCAGGCTTTTTTCCACCTCTAAAGCCAACACCGCCTTCTGTCCTGCAATTACCAAAACTTGATGCTAAATCATAAAAATTATTAATAGGTTGTTCCGTTATCTTATTTTCACTATTTAAGTTATCAACCGGAACGCCCTGAAAGTATTTGCCTTTTGTCGCACCAAGTCTTTGTGGTCCAGTGAAATACCGATAATCGTATCGGTCATCTCCTATTCCATAAACCTTGTACAAGACACCAAGGCCATCAATTTCATAACGACCAGTTAGGTTATCTCGAAAAAAACGACCCGATGAATTACCATCCAATATACTTCCTGTTGCCCATATCTCTTTTAAACCAAAAGCATTACCCTCTGATTTTTTCTCAATTACATATTCTCCTTTTTGAAAAACAACAACTCGTTTACCTCCAAGTATGACCTCCTTACCTTGGCTTAACTCTGAAATAAAAAAACAAAATTTATCAAACGATAACTCTGATTGATTAAGATTCGGTTTTGCTCCATATTCTTTCCTATACACATGAACTTGTTCAATTTCCTTATGAAAATCCATATCTTGCTTTAGTGTTTTATCAGGATATCTGACTCTTACAAATAGGGTTGTCAAATAATTTTTTCTGCCGAATATTTCATCTAATAAAACTTTTAGATATTGACCTTCGCTATCATCGATATGACAGCAAAAAAAACCATCCATTGAAATTAAATTCCGCAAAAAAACAATACGCTGGTTCATCAAATTCAACCATATAGAATGCTCTAAATTGTCGTCATAATGTTCAAATGCTGACCCAGTGTTATACGGCGGATCGATGTAGATACATTTAACCTTCCCGGCATACTCCTGCTCCAGCGCCTTCAGTGCAAGCAAATTATCCCCCTGAATCAGCATATTCCCGCTATCCGGATCACCATAACTGTATTCAGGCTGCTCTATGAGAATCCTCGGTTCCAGCTTTGGTTCTTGCCCTTTGCCTATCCAGGTGAGTTCTAACTTTTGATTTGGTTTCATTACTTCGGTTTCAACCCTTCAGTTCAACTTTTTTATAAAAGCCGTAAACATTGCCCTCATGCTGTTTCATCACCCCACGGTTTGCCAGCCTGCCAGCAACAATCGCCGGGTGTGTGCCGATTTTGGTGGCGAAACGCTGGATATCTTCTTTTTCAAATCCACCGCTCAGCATGATCTCTTTTTCCTCCTTGCGGCTCATCAGGCACTCTTCTGCAAAGGCATTGGCTTCAGCCTCTTTTTCTTTGCCGTCACAGGAGTACTCCATTCCCTCTACAAAAACATCCTTTTTGTTGTGTTTCAGGATATGGGCCGCTTCATGGAAAAAGGTAAACCAGAAAATATCGTTGCGGTTCAAGCGGTTTGAGAGTTGAATCAGGGGGTTGCCTTTGACCCAGCGGGTTGAACCATGCAGGGGCGCTTTTGGCAGGCAGGGAGTATGGACAACCTTTACACCGGTTTTGCAGCACAGCTCCTGAAGCACCGGGAAAAAATCATCGTTGCCGCTGATCACCAGCTTTTTTATCTCCTGCAAGGTTGCCTCAAAAGCTTTCCTGTCAAAATTAGGCACCTGAAGCAATTCGGCCTGCCGCTCTCCTTGCCGAAGCCATGCTGCAACAGAGTATGGGTCTTTGCTGTTTTTTTCGCTCATGCGGTAGGCGGTTGCATAGACCTGACCGTGATAAAAATTTTCGTATACGTCAGGGCTTGCTACGTTAAAAAAGGAGAGCAGCGCATTGATGGCATTAGTGACATTGCCATCAAAGTTAATCCACCCCTTAGCTTTCATTTCTTTGCAGGGAAATTTCTTTGCCCACTCTGCATAAGTAATGCGTTTTTCAGCTTCATTAATTTCAGCAAGCTGTAAGCGATAGCGTCGTTCACGTTCTATCCAGAAATCAGCAGGGATTCCAACAACGCGCTCAAGTTGCAGTGCTGTTTCGGGGGTTATTTGCGCTTTGCCTTGAATGATTTCGTTGATGGTCTTTTTTGGTCTGCCCATCCGTTCTGCTAACTCGGTCTGGGTCATTGCTGTATATTCAAGATGCTCAGCAAGTGTATCACCCGGACTGGAAATTATTTCACGAGCCACCGCAATATCAGCTCTTGTTTTATAGTGATTATTCATAGTTTTATTCGTTTTAATGATAATCTTCACCAATTGCTGTAATGACAATACTTGTAACTTCTTTCCATTCAAGTCCTCCATCCTCTTTCAGCGGGAACGGATTATGGTCGGGCTTAAAGATTATGCGATGATTAGGTGAAATATCAACAGCTATTTCACCCGCTCTATCAGCTTTGAGTTCATGACAGTTGGCTGCAGGAATTGAGCGCATGCCCTCCAGATTTGCTGCAGAAACAAGATCCTCAAGGCGCTGCTTGACCTTGTTTGCCCTTTGCCCGTAATCCTTTTTAATAGCCGAAAAGCTTTCAACGCTTTTTTCCAGCTTGCGTGTGTGGTATCGAATATTCATCTACAAGGTAACGAAATTTATCAGCGCATTAAAACTTATTAACCCCAAAGGTTAATATTATTTTAACATCCATCGTATGGTAAAGAGTGTCTTTTCCTCTCTCTGTTGCTTCATCCTTGCTTCGACCGCTTCGAGTAATCCATCTTTTTTACCTTCAATCTGATCTTGTGCTTCAAACAGGTGACGCCGTTTTTCGTCGCGCTGTTTTTCAAGTTCCTTGACGTGGCGGCGCTCCTGTACCTTGCTTTCGAGATCGGAGAGTTTTCGGGCTTCTGCCTTGCGGAGCCTGATTTCGGCATCGAGATCTTTAATCTCCCGCTCAAGGCTCAGCTTCATGTCTTCAGCCCAGTTGTCGAGTTTTTCGTATTCGTCGTCGAAGAAGCGGGCGTTGCGCTTCATGCAGTCATCAAGAATGGCCTCTATCTGCAAGGTTTTGATGGATTCGAGGGATCTCGTTACTGGTTCTTCGATTATGACCGCTTCCATTTCTTTCCCCGAGAGGTTAAAGAGCTTCTGGCAGAGTTCGCCTTCGAGCGGTGTTCCGGCATCAGTAATGGCGGAGAGAACCAGATACTCTTCCTCTTCAAATGAGCTGATGCGCAAGAGCGAAAGTGTTAACCAGCCGGACTCGCCAAGCAGTGGCTCAAGAACCGATATTTTGATGGGCGTGTTGGTATAGTCGAAGAGAATCTGCTTTACCCCGAGTGATTGGGATTTGCAGGCGTTTAGTACTGACTGGGCAAGGGGGTGGCCGATACGGTAGATGTTGGCGGTTGGGGCAAGGTCGATTTCTGATTTTTTGCGTTCGGTTGCGGATTTCAGAAGCTGGTAGACCCCGAGGTGAATGGCGGGGTTCTGAAAGGGATTTGCTTTCAGGGTGAAGGAGAATGCTTCGGGATGGAAGTCGGCGTTGCCGTTGAGCGTCAATTCTGATATGCCCCACAGGCGTTGCTCGAACATATTGAGATACTCTCTACCTTGCTGGAGGTTGACGCGGAGTTTCTGGTGAACTTCGTCGTCGAAGTTTTCAAGCAGTTGCAGTTTCGTGTTGTCGAGCTTCTGCTGTTTCTCTTCTTCAAAGGTTGCTTCGAGAGCGTCGAATGCTTCCTGAATTTCCTGTGCGGTTCGGCACTCTTTATAAATTCTGGCAATACGTTTTTCAAAGTCCACTCCGCTTTCAATAGCTCCGAGCACCTCATCACTGGCGCCGAATACTCCGCTGAAGAGCTTGAATTTTTGATCGAGCAGTTGGTAGACCCTTTGATCGGCAGCGTTGGCTTTGTTGAGAAAGTTGATGACCACAACATCAAACTTTTGACCGTAGCGGTGGCAGCGGCCAATGCGCTGTTCTATCCGCTGGGGGTTCCAGGGGAGGTCGTAGTTGACCACAAGGGAGCAGAACTGAAGGTTGATGCCTTCGGCGGCGGCTTCGGTAGCGATCATGATGGTGGCATGGTCACGAAACCAGTCAACTATGGCCTGGCGCTTGTCGGCACTGGGTGAACCGCTGATGCGGTCGGTACCGGCATGGTGCTGCATCCATCTGGTATAGATAGTTCGGGAGTGTTCGTCATTGTTGCTGCCATTGAAGAGGACGATCTGACCGCCATAACCCCGGGTTTCAAGGATCTCTTTGAGGTATTGCTGGGTTCGGGTTGATTCGGTGAAGATGATGGCTTTTTTGGCGGCACCGAGTTCCTGCAATTTTTCAAAGCCTTTCGTGAGCGCCGTAACCAGTTTAACGCCTTTGGAGTTTTTCTGGATGGTGCTTGCAAGTGTAGCAAATCGTTGCAGTTTCTCTTTTTCTTCGAGAGCAAGAGCCCGCTCTTCTGCTGGAATTGGTTCAGGCTCTTTCCGCTGTGGTTCTTCACTCTCATTCCACTCCTCAGCAAGTTCATCGAAACTTTCATACTCCTCGGCAATGTCGTCGAACTGAACGGGTGCTTGACCTTCAAGCAGCGATTCAAGTTTGTTGGCAAGTTTCTGGAGCGTTCCCTGTATGGCAAAGGTGGATGAGGAGAGGAGTTTCCTCAAAATCATGGTCATGAGGTGCCGCTGGCTTGCCGGGAGTGCATAGAGTTTTTCGCTTCTCAGGTAGTCTGAAACGTCGTCATAGAGTTTCTGCTCCTCTTCGTAGGGGTAAAACTCTTCGACAATTGCCAGCCGGTTGGTGAAGTTGATGTATTCGAGCACCTGACGGCGAAGGGTGCGTTTGCAGACTGGTTTGAGGCGCTCTTTGAGGTCGGCAAATTGGCCGCCGTCACCGATTCGGGCATAGTTTGACTTGAAGCTTTTGAGATCACCAAAGGTGTAGTCGTCAATGATGCTGACCAGCCCGTAGAGTTCGAGCAGTGAGTTCTGCAACGGGGTTGCGGTGAGCAGGACTTTTTGTGTATGGGCAAGGGCAGACTTGATGGATTTGCCGATTTTGTTGTCGGGCCGATAGACGTTCCGCAAGCGGTGGGCTTCATCAATAATGACAAGATCCCATTGCACGTGCCGAAGGTACGATTCTTTAGAGCGTGCGAACTGGTAGGAGCAGATGAGAATTTCGCTTTGCTCGAAGGGGTTGAGGTTGCCACTTTTGATTATCTGATTGAAGGATTTTGCTTCAATGATGGTTGATGGCAGAAAAAACTTGTCGGCAAGTTCCTGATTCCACTGCTTCCGGAGGTTTGCCGGTGCGATGATGAGGAGCTTTCGTTTGCGCTCTGCCCATTTCTGCGAGAGAATGATACCGGCTTCAATGGTTTTACCAAGCCCAACTTCATCAGCAAGCAGTGCTCCTTTGGAGAGCGGCGACTTGAAGGCGAAAAGTGCGGCTTCAACCTGGTGTGGATTCAGGTCAACAGTGGCGTCTTGCAGTGATGCGGTGAATTTACCCTGATCGTCAGCGGCGCGGCTTCGTGTGAGCTCGTAGGCAAAGTATTGCGCGTGATAGCTGGTGAGGGATATGCTCATGGTTTCAGGACATGGATGACGTACGGCACTATTTGATGAACAAATAAAATCACTGACAGGGATAAAGGAGTATCAATATAAACAAGGGCTATAATTTAAAGCGCTTGTGCGGTTTATTTTCTTCAATAATCACGCTCACCTGGTTGTTTTGCTCTTACAATGAACCGTCCATGCCGGAGCGCGGAGCGGCTTCCGGTACTCCGGAGGCGGCGGAGCTGCGTGCGTACGGTACCGAGCGGCGGGGCTTGGCATTGCAGGAGCGAAGGCGGGCTTTTTGCTGGCTGAAGCTTGCAGGGTGCGGGGGAGATTAGGCCTCTAAAGCTGTTGATCCCTTGTTGTGGTGCTGCCGTCCGTGTGTTGCGGGTGTTTACTTGGCTTCACTGCTCGTTCAATTGCCAACCGCATGAAACGTTGATATGGAATTCC
Source organism: uncultured Chlorobiaceae bacterium (assembly GCA_903887845.1). Lineage (GTDB taxonomy): Bacteria > Bacteroidota > Chlorobiia > Chlorobiales > Chlorobiaceae > Chlorobium. The sequence continues at coordinate 18,678 of CAISRC010000022.1, read as the reverse complement.
AACGCGTTTTGCATTAATGCGCACTGCCTCTAACAACTTTTCAGGCAGCCGGAGACTGATTGACGTATCCTTGCGTTTCAACTCAAAACGCATTGGCACCATGCCTGAAAAATCGTACTCGCTCAAGTCGGCAGCCTCTACGAAAGCTTCGGCTTCGTCGTCAGTTTTGAAATCAGGAAATTTCTTTTTCATGAGCATTCACCTTTTTTTTTCTCATATTTGCGATAAATACGAAAGAATTATTTTCTTTTTTACATCTTTTTTCATTTATATTACTCCCACAACTTTAATTATGGAGAGATGATTATGGAAAAAGAGAGTCAGCCACAACCAAAGAGTTACACGCAGGCGGAGCTTGATGCGGCAATACAGGCGCGTGTTGATGCTGCGACTTCTGCGGCCAAGAGTCAGTTTGCTGGTGTTGATGTGGAAGAGTATCAACGCTTGAAGGCTGCTGAGACAAAGCATGCCGATGATGCCTTGCTGGCGAAGGGACAATTCGATCAGCTTCTCAACAATACGGTGAAGGAAAAAGATGCGGTTCTTGAAAAGGCTCAAAAAGAGGCGGCAGACCAGCTCAAGGAACTCACTTCACAACTGGAGCGGAGTGAAGTAGATGCCAAGCTGCTTGCCGCTGCACATAAGGCACATCGTCCCGATCAGGTTGCGGAGCTTCTCCGTGGCTCAATCAGGTTTGACCCGAAGAGCGGCGTTATGGTGGTGGACTCTTCAGGCAATCCGGTAGTCAAGAACGGCAAACCGGTCACGATTGATGAACATGTCTCTGCCTTTCTTGAAACCAACCCTCATTTTCTTCCAGCGACTCCGGGAGGTGCAGGAAGCCAGGGTTCTGCCGATACCAGCTCTTCTGGTGCTGCCGCCAGTACCGGCGATCCGGTGATGACCAAGCTTCAGGGACAATATGATGCTCTCAAGACGGGAAGAAAATAAACTCATCGAACCTCAACAATAACGACCATGGGACTCATTTATGACGTGTCGGCAGGTGACGAACTGTCGAAGCTTGTTCTTGACAATGTGCGCAAAACTGCGCCGATTCTGGACTATGTTCACTTCTTTTATCAGCCAGGCGGTTCGGCGCTGATTCGATCGGACGCTGATGTCAACGCTAATGCTCTTTTTCGTACTATCGCGGCTGATTTTGCATCGAAGACTGATGCAGCTCCGAGTTATGCAACTTATGCGCTGAAAATTCTTGGCAAGACGATGCGACTTGACCGTGCTTATGAGGAGCGTGGTGGAGATGTGCCAAGCGAAATGAAACGTCAACTTGCCAGCTTTGGGCAAACACTTGGCCGCAATCTCAGCAATTACATTGTCAATGGTGATGCTACGCAGACTCCTGCCCAGTTTAATGGTCTCAAAAAGATTGTTGCTTCGCTTGGCACCAGCCAGACACTTACGGCCACAGGCACCAATGGCCTTCAGGTGTTGACGGGAGTGAGTGATACTGCGGTATCCAGCCAGCAGAAGTTTGTTGAGGCGTTGCAGGTGTTGGTTGGGAGTGTTGTCAATGGCGCTCAGCTTTTGGTGATGAACAGTAGTGTGTGGGGCCGCTTGACGACTGTTGCGGCTGCGCAGTGCACGACCACAACCGATCAGTTTGGCCGCAGGATGATGACTTTTGCCGGGGTGCCGGTTATTCATGCCGGCTACAATTACGATGGTACTGAAGTACTGGCACAAACGGAAACGAAGGGAACCAGCACGGATTGTACCAGTGTCTATGCTTTCCGGTCTGATGAGCAGGCATACTTTTCTCTGATGACCACGAGAAACGGGATGAAGGTGTATGACATGGTGATGAACGGCAACTTTTATGAGCTTACGGTAGAGTTGCAGGCCGATTCACAGGTGTTGAATAATCGATCGATTGCGGTGCTTCCTGGTGTGAGGCTTGGGTAATTGAGCAGGCGGAAGGGAGTTTTATTACTATTCAGTATCTCAAGAGGTAATTTATGGCGACGACTACTGGTTCCTGGAGTGACGTGGTTTGTACTGTTCCTGCGCTGATGCGCTCTCTTGGTAATGGTAGAAACTCCCTGCCTCTTCCTGCTGATACGGTGGAAGATTACCCTGTCCCTGCTGACGCGACTTACGTTATTCTTCGTTGCATTATTGGTTCATACTTTGCTTATAAATTCAAGAGCGCGACCGATCTTGCCGACCCTCAATATTATGATGGCGGTCCCTTTCTTGACTTCTGCACTCTTGGGTCTACCAACATAGAAAAGATACCCAAGGGAGCCACGGCTGTTTCAATTATTACGGGTGCTGAATCGCACGTTACCATGTCTTTTCGTTAATCGTTGTTGCGTTATGCCTTACTCTACTGACACCGACCTCCTGAAGTATCAGCCATACGTTTTTGAGCATGGTATTACTTCTTTTGCCGCTTATCACGCTGATGCTGAAGCAGATATCAATCGTGATCTTCAGAACCTCTGGTTACCTGCACAGTCTTTGAGCGAAGGTATTCAATCGGTGGCGTTTGACGCTACGAAGCTGAACCCTGCCCAATGGATGAAGGCTTCGGTGTTCAAGGTACTGGCGGCTTATGTGTTACCGTCGCTGGCGGCTTCTGTTGGCGGTGAGGGGTTTGTGGCAATGATTGCTTTTTATGAGCGACAGTATTTCAAGGAGTTGCAGAGTGTTTTTGCGGCTGGTGTGCAGTATTTTAATGGGTCAGAATACGTTTCTCTCTACGCCAAATCACCGGCGGAAGGTAACCGCCTGAGGCGATGAGTAACAGCAAGGGATTTAATGAAGCGCTCGCCTCAAAAAAATCGCGCGGGTGGAACACCAAGGGGCAGCTTACGCCTGCGCGTGCCTGGAATACTCGTGTGTATTTGCGGCAACTGGTGGGGCTGTATTGGGATATTGAACTTCCCGGCAGTCGCACGTTGAACATTGTGGGAAGTGGCGCCATCATTATCAACTGGGGGGCTGGCTCAACGTATCAGGTGACGTTTGAGTCGCTGGTGTATACGACGGTGTACGCTGACCCTGGCCGTTTTGATCTGGTGATCAAGGGTGATGTTCACCGGATTACGAGATTCTCGAATGCGGGTTATCCTTCGCTTTGTGGTTCGGTCAAAGGGTTCGGGAATCTGGAAAGCCTGAGTGAACTTGAGCTGGTTGGAGGCAATTTTACGGGTGAGCTTGCTGTCGCTGGTTGCCCGTTGACGCGCCTTTTGATTCCTGGTTCTGCGGTGTCGGGTGACTTTGACAGGCTGCCTGCAACGCTGACGGAGATTGATCTTTCGGGGGCGACTGGTTTGCGTGGTGAGTTGCTGAACATCAGCCGGTTTGCCAGCTTGCTGAGCATTGATCTTTCAGGGAGTGGTGTTCAGTTCAATGATTATGATATCCCTACGATAACCACCTGGAGTGATGGTATTCATCTCAACGTCTCCAATCTCTCCTTGTCTGAAGAGGGAGTCATCTCGTTTCTTAACCTCTGTTTTCTTGCCAATATCGAAAACGGGGTTCTCAATATCGCTGGCAATAACAGTGGCCTGAGTGCTGAGAATGTGCACTTTGCGGACGATTTGAGGCAATCATATAACTGGACGGTTTATTGTAATGTGGCGAACCCGCTCCCTGGCGATGATTACCATGGCGGCATTCTTGCTTACCTCTACCAGGAAGGCGATGCGGGGTTTGTGGCTGGTGAGTTTCATGGTATTGTTCTTGCGCCTGCTGACCTGCCGCCCATGGTATGGAGCAATGTTACTGATGCTTTCTGTGGTGCGGCGGCGCTTGCTCTTGGGCAGGGCAACGCCAATACCGATGCCATTATTGCGCAAGCGGGGCACACGGGCAGTGCGGCGAAGTATTGCCACGATTATGTTTCGCCTGACGGGTTTAGTGACTTCTGTTTACCGACTCCCAACGACTGGTTAAAGATCGAGCAGAACTCGGAGGCGATTGGCGGGTTTACGCACCCTGCTTACTGGACTTCTGCGGAGGGTACTGATTATGGCTACGAGTACATCGCCTATCTCTTTTACTTCCCGTACGATGCAGGGGAGGCTTATTATGATTCGGAGTTGAAGAGTGAAGCCCGAAGCTTCAGACCAATACGATACTTTTAAGGCAAGAGATTATGGAACGCAACGACTTTTTTGGTCTTTTGGCTTCGGGTGTTATTGGCGCACTTACGAACATTCTTCATGCCCTGTATCAAAAAACATTGACTGGCAGGCGTGAGCTGCTGATACGCCTTGGTGTGTCGTTGCTGGCAATCTTTCCGGCTTACTTGCTTGTTGAATACTTCAACATTGAAAGAAATCTCGCGTTTATCGTTGGCTATATCGCCGGGACGCTGGGCGATCGGGTGATCAGTGAAATCTATCGGCGGGAACGGGACATTTTCAATTATTTCGTCGGCAAACCTGACAACAATGATAACAATGGAGGTGAAGCATGAGTCGTCCGCTCTCGGTTTTTCTGGACAATGGTCATGGCAGTGATACTCCGGGAAAGCGCTCTTCTTTCCCAGGCTTGAAAACGCTTTATGAGTATGAGGTTAATCGCGATATCGTCAACATGATCACTCTGCTGCTTGAAAAGGCTGGTGTGCCCTGTGCGCGCGTTGTGCCGGAGGTGCATGATGTATCCATTTCTGAACGGATCGTGAGAGTGAACCGGATGGTTTCTGCAGCAAGCAACGATGGCTTTCAGTCAGTGCTGGTTTCGGTTCATGCTAACGCGTGCAAAGGCAGTGGCTTTGAGGCTTGGACATCGAAAGGCAAGACACGGAGTGATCGGCTGGCGGAGATGATCCTTGATGCGGCGCCAAAGTACCTCAAGGGGTTTGCGATACGCAAGGATGTAACTGATGGCGATGGTGACAAGGAGAGCAACGACTTTTCCATACTGACGAAAACGCTGTGCCCTGCCGTGCTGACTGAAAACCTCTTTATGGATACCCTGAAAGATTACCACTTTATCAGCTCTCATGCCGGGCGCGTTGCGCTTGCAGAGATGCATGTTGCCGCAATCCTCAATTACAAGGAATCATTATGAAAAGAATCGCTCTGCTTCTTGTGCTGCTCACGGCTGGCGGGTGCACGCTTCCACCGCAATTGAGTTCAACAAGCAAAACCGCTGTCGTCGATCCTGCGTTTGCAGGCGGGGTGACCTTCAACAAGCTGTATGGTGGTGGGGTGGCTGCCTGTGGCTCGCTCTATACGCTGATTGAGGGTTGCTACAGGAGTGGCAAGATGAGCAGGGCTGAGGCGGTTGAGCTGATGGGCAAAGTTGATGGTGCAAGGGCTGCGCTTGACGAGGCAAGGGTGTTGCAGGTGACCAACTCCCCGACTGCCTCCGGGAAGCTCTCTTCAGCCCTTGCGTCAATACGAGAGATACGGGAAACCGTGACACACTATTCGCTTCGGATCGCAATATAACACAACATAACTTCACTGAACCCTAAACCAAACATGAACATTATGGTCAACATGATTACGGCTCTTGCCTCTCTTGCAGAAACGGTTACCTCCATTGAGAATGTCACTGCACAGGTCAATTCGGCGATGCAGCTTATCTCGACGGCGACGCAAGAGAGTAGGGACATTACTGATTTGGAGCTGAAGCAGATTACCGCTTGTGCTGATTTGTCGCGCCTTTCTCTTGCTGAGGCGCTTGGTGGATGAACCAGCGTTTTGGAGTTGATAAGGGGCGGATGCTGCCTCATCAACGGGCGTTTTGGGAGCTTCCAAACTTTGTGAAGCTCCTGATTGGTGGTTATGGCAGCGGGAAAACCCACATCGGCGCTCTTCGCTCTATCTGGAACAGCTATATCAATGCTCCTATTCCGCATCTCTATGTTTCACCAACGTACAAGCAGGCTCGTAAGACGGTTATTGTCTCTCTTGCCGGGTTGCTTGATAGGGCAAGGATTCGGTATGAGTATAATAAGACGAACCATGAGTTCCTGATTCCTGGCTGGGCTGGTACGATATGGGTTGCTTCTGGTGACGACCCTGACAGTTTGAAGGGCCCGAATCTGGCTACGGCTGGAGCTGATGAGCCGTTTATTATGGATGGTGATATTCTTAATGTCATCCTTTCGCGACTTCGCCATCCTGATGCAACGTTCAGGGAGTTCTTTTTGACGGGGACGCCTGAGCAGCTCAATTGGGGTTATGAACTTGCCAAGAACGTTGATGGCCGTTATGATCTTGGCACGGTGGTGGCGCGAACGGCGGATAATACTCATCTCCCTGCTCAATTTATTTCGATGCTTGAGAAGGCTTTTGATGAGAATCAACGTGCGGCGTATATGAACGGGCAGTTTGTGAACTTGACTGCTGGCAGGGTGTACAAGTATTTTGATTCGAAGGGCTGTCTTGTGGTGAGGCCGAAATTGGAGGGTTACCATTATCAGGCGGGGATTGATTTCAATGTCGATAATTTGACGGCTGAGATATTTTCGGTGTTTCCGGATGGGTCGGTTCACTTTTTTGATGAGATCCATCTGACTAACTCGACCACATACGAGCTGGCTGACCTGTTGTATGAGAGGTATCCTGGCATGACGGTGTTTCCGGACCCTGCCGGTCGGGCGCGGAAGAGTTCTTCGGATTCTACTGATTTCAACATTTTGAAGGGGAAGGGGTTTCGGGTTGAGGCAAGGCCGGCGCACCCTCCGGTTCGGGGCCGGGTGAATGCGGTGAACAAGTTGCTGCGGGAGGGAAAGCTGACGGTTGGTAATTGCCCTCATTTGATCAAGGATTTTGAGCTGGTGAGTTGGAAGGGTGGGGATATTGACAAGAGTAATGAGGGGCTGACTCATGCGTCGGATGCTGCGGGGTATGCGATTGAAAAATTGTTCCCTGTGCGGATGCCGACAAGGGAGTACAGGCAACCAACAAGTTGGAGGGTGTAGTGATGACGAGTGGCGCTGAATTGTTGCGGGTGACGAACAAGGTCTATCTTGCCAATATTGAGAAGTGGAAACGGAACAAGGCTGCTTTTGAGGGGGGGGAGGAGTGGAAGGCGTTGAAGCTGTTGTATGAGTATGTGGCGGAGGCCAACCCTGAGTATGAGAAGAGGATTCAGCAGACTCCGCTTGAAAATCATTGTGAGAGTGTTATTACCACGTATGCGGGGTTTATTTGGCGTGATCCGCCGAAACGGAATTTTGGGAAGCTGGACAAGAATACCAATTTGAACAGGCTTGCTCTGGATGCTGATATGGATGGAACTCCGCTGAACGAGTTTATGAAGACGGTGCAGGTTTTTGGCGGGGTGTATGGGGTGGTGTGGGTGGTGTTGGACAAGCCTGCGGTGACGGCGGCAACGAAGGCGGATGAAATTCGGAGTGGGTTGCGTCCTTATGTGCGGTTGTATACACCTGAGGATGTGCTTGATTTTGAGTTTACTACGGCGTTGAATGGGGCTACTTTGTTGAGCTATCTCAAGACGAAGACTGAGACTGAGACGCGCAAGGGGCGGGCGGTGACGGTGATTGAGTGGACGGTTGAGACGATTAAGACAACGAAGATTCTGGAGAACTTGATTGTTGGTGAGCCGGTGGAGGTGCTGAACCCGCTTGGGGCGATTCCGGCGGTGCTTTATTCGAATCAGAAATCGACGGTGCGGGGGAAGGCTTCTTCGGATATTGAGGATATTGTGGGGATGCAGGTTTCGATCTATAATGATTATTCGGAGTTGACTCAGATGATCAGGGGGAGTAATCATAAGACGCTGGTGAAGAATCCCGGGGATCAGGCGACGTCGGGCGCGGGTGGGGTGATTCTTATGGACCCTGATGCTCCTTCGGATAAGAGGCCGTATCTTTTGCAGGCGGATGCTGAGGCGTTGGCGGGGCTGTTGTCGGCGATTGAGAAGAAGACTGAGGCGATTAACCGGATGGCGCATTTGACGTCGGTGCGGACTTATCGGAAGCAGGTGATTTCTGGTGTGGCTATGGAGACGGAGTTTCAGATTTTGAATACGTTGCTGGCTGGGAAGTCGGCGCAGTTGCAGCTTTGTGAGTATCAGCTTTTCAGGATGTTTTGTTTGTGGGAGGGGGTTGATGCTGAAGCGTCGGGGTATGAGGTGACCTATCCGCTGCGGTTTGAGTTGCGTGACCGGAAGGCTGATCTGGAGTTTTTGACGGCGGCGAAGGATGTGGCGGAGAGGATGAATTCGGTGACGTTGTTGCGTGAGCTGAATAAGCTGATTGCGCGGGTGAGTTTGGTGGATGACGCGATGATTGAGAAGATTGATCGGGAGTTGGGGCGGAAGGTGGGGGGGGTTTAGGGGGGATAGGGGTTATGGGAGGGATGGGAGTTATTTTGGGAGGTGTTTTGTTGCTTAATTTTTTTTTGAAATTTTGGCCGCCTGTGGCGGCCTCTCTGTTGTCGTTCGTTACGCAACATTATGGCGTGCGGCTGTTCGTCCCTCTCAGCCGCTCACCATAATGTTGTAACTGCACTCTCGCTCAAAGCAAAGTCGGAAGAGCTGCCAACTGACTACGGGACGAACACCAGGCGGAAGCCAACGCTGCCGCTCCGGCCGTCGGAGGTGCCCCAACGGCGATCAGCCGACCGACAGCCCTCGGCGCCGTCGTCCCAGCACCCGCCACGAAGCACACGGTCCGAACTGGGTTTATCGTACCAGCTATCCGTCCACTCCCATACGTTTCCGGCCATATCATACAATCCTTCAGGGGTTGCCCCTTCGGGATAACTACCGACGGGTGTTGTTGCGCCCACATTCATACCAAAGTTGGCCAGTTTTGGTGTTGGTTCACCCTTATCGTCTGGCCAAGGGTACTTTCTGACTTCCTGCACGGCATCATCTCGCCTGCCTCCTGCGGCCCACTCCCACTCAACTTCATTCGGCAAGCGGTAAGAGTCTGGTTTTCCTTTAAGCTGTGAAAGCCAGAGTGCGTAGGCTTGGGCCGCATACCAGGAAACACCAACAACCGGCTGATCGTCGCCGCCAAATTTTCGATCTTCATCATAGGCTGAACGAAAGAGAGCGACAAGGTCGTTTTTGCCTTCATTGAGATATTTGGCAAATTCGCTATCCCATTTGTTGTTTTGTGCAATTTCGTCAAGCTTTTCCCTGATTTCTGAATGTTCTCCAAGCGCCGCAATAAATGAGCGGTAGCGTTTGTTGGTTACCGGATACTTGGCAAAATAGAGATCATTTTCTACATCCCTTCTCTCGTTTGTCTCCGAATCGAGGTAGCTGCCTTTTGGTACTAGGATATATTCGGCATCCTGTTCGATGGGGTTGCGGAATGATGCGGGTCGATGCGCAAGATTGATGACCGGTTGAGTAATCGTTATCGGGGCTGCTTTTTCAACATTACCAGAGAGTTCAGCTTTATCTTTCGGCTCTTGAAGAGCATACATCACCTCATCAGCACGATCGGCAACATCCTTGTTTTTTGCTAGCGCTCTGCTTTTGAACTGTTCCAACGTCTTTATGGCAGCAGGTTTTCCGATGGTTTTCAGGCTGTCGAGAATCACTCGCTGGCGGCTGGCAGTGTTTGCTGGGGCAAGCAGTTTTGTGCAAAGGGCATCAACTTTTTTCAATGGCGCTTCTTCTATGATAGTCTGCAACAACAACTGCTGCTTAAGGGTCAGCTCATCACTGACCGGGGAGTCAAAGAGCTTTTTCATGAAGAGGTTGAATATCTCTTCGTCTCCCTGTGCAATAAAAAAGCGAATTGGTTCATCCCACCAGTCGTTGCCAAAGCCTGCAATAAGGTTCCCAAGATACCTTGTTGAGCGCACTTTAATGACGAGTTGAACTCCTGCCAGATATTCGCGGAATGATTTATGGCGGAAGAGATAATCGTGTGCTCCCGTCTCTACCAGCAAGCCTGCCCGTTTGACCAGATAGTCGCAAAAATCCTCAACTGTGGGTGGCTTATCCTGTTTGTCGAGTTGCTCCCCTATTTTTTTGTGCATCTCTTTGCCGACAGCCTCATCCTTTTTGATCTTTTCCTGCATCCAGAGGGAGATCGGAGCAAGCACCTGACGTGCACGCGCTGCCGAAAGAGGAGGAATAATTCCCCGGCGCTTGTCGCGAAATTCGAGTAGGTAGTTGAGCGAAGCCTCATATAGCGTTACCCGGCTCTCCGGCATATAGTCCCGATCCTTCCACAGAATTGCCATAATCTGCAAAATCATCGGTATGGCGGCAAGTTGACGGAGTCCCTTGTTCTTTTCCTCTTTCAGATGGGCAACCATCTTTTGGGTACGCTCTCCAGCTTCCGCTTGTTGCAGACGCGCCCATTCTGTTTCATCAACCTCTTTCGGACAAGCCTCTTTCAGAAAGGCCTCGGTGAACCAGTTTTTCAAAAAACGTTCCTGCTGTTCCACCGTAAAATCCTGAACATCGGCCCGCTCGTAATCGGACGCAAGCTCAATCCCCTCATCTTTGCGATAGCCTGTCGCCCTTGATGTGACTACAAAGCGGGCTGTGGTAAAGGTATTCAAGGCCGAATCAATCCACTTGCACACCTCAATTCGATCTTGCGTATTGCTGATTTCGTCAAGACCATCAAGTAAAATGAGGGGCGTTCCATTACGAAGCCACTCATCAAAAAAGGTAGCTTCAATGGGCTGGTGATGCTTTTCAGACCAGTGAGAAAAATTGGCTGGCAGTGTGTCGTAGTGACCTTTTTCATGACGGACAAGGTCGCGCAATGGCAGATAAAATACGCTGACCGGAGCAGGAAAACCAAGCCTTTTGAAGTGATCCTCCTCAAGGGCACACAAGGCATAATATTTGATCAGGGTTGTTTTGCCTGAACCCGGATCGCCGATAACGAGCAGCATCCGGCGCTTTTTGAAGGCACGTTGCATCACCTCGTCGGGGTTGAGCATATCCTCAACTCCACCACGCGCCTGAGGGATATCCTGTTTCCTTGGATGAAAGCCGCTCTCATGCCTGTCGGAAAGGCAAAGCGGGACAAAGGTGTCATCATTCAGGTTGACTTTGACGCTTTCAACGCCCGGCAGGCCAAGCATACGGATGTATCCCAGCTCTTCCTTGATCGTTGCATGATAGCGGCGCAACACTTCTTCGGTTGGAATCGGCTGTTTGGATGGTGGAGCGCCGAGGGTACAGAACCATTCACGAATATTTTTGTCAAGGTGGCGAGCAAGCAGTTTTCGGAAAGTCGCCCGATTGCCATACTCCCATACCAGCCCATCTTTTTTCATCAATGCCCTGAACTCTTCAAGCTTTGCTTCCTGTTCTTTATCAACTTTGTTGCGAGCTATTGCGAGATTCGAAAAATAGAGCATAACAGGACGTTTCAGAACGGTGAGCATTCTCTGCACCTCTTCAACCGCTCCTCCGGCAGCAAACCGGGTCGGCGTTCCGATGCGGTTCCAAAAAATGCCGATAGCGCAATCGCAATCATCAACAATCTGGCGAGTAATCACCTCCTGCGGGCCATCCCCCTTCCCTCTGTTTTCTGATGCTGCATGTTTTTCCCAGAGCACCGCGTCAAGCAACACACCACGCTCGTTGCTGTTGCGAATATTCCAGTCCTCAATCACCTCCTCAACAATCTTCCGCTCCCTGTAAACATCACCGGGGGAGGCTACAAGTATTTTCTTTTTTATTATTCCGTTGTCAGCCATAGCGCTTGTCTGTTGATGTTTCGGCGGCTATGTAACCGCCTCATGAAGGAATTGAATGAATTAACCGCAATGAAAATTATGTGTTAATAATATAGTGCAATCTTAGGGGAATGGGCAAGTGAAGGCGGCAATATGCGCGCCTGCGCCCCCCGCTCTTCATTCGCCTTGCCGGTACCCCGGCAGGGCGCTTTGCTTTCACGCCGTAGCTCTTCTTGCTCTGGCGCAAAGCAGGAAGCAGCAAGCAGGCAAAAGCTGCCGGGCGCCAGGGGAAGGGGAGCGGAGGTGATATGTTTTTCAGGCAGCTGAACCCTTTGATTTCGTCGAGTGTGCTTGCAGAATCAGTTCAGGTAGCTTACTCCGGGATTCAACCAAAGAGGAAGCCATACTTTCAGGAGTGATACTTGCGTCGGACATGGATAAAAGAATGGCATCTACCTCGTAACGGTGCCAAAATTTAGGCCCAAGTGGCGGGGAAATTGGGGGAGGTAATTTTCTTTCTCGCTGGAGTACGTAACTCGAATTTCTGCTGATACCAAGCTGTTGACTTAACTTGTTGCGGTCAACAGAAGAGAGGGGAGCGTCATTGGTTTTGATACAGACAATAATAATGGAGTTGATTTTTGAGTCGTACATAGCACAGCTTCCGTTTCAAATCAGTGTTTGAAAAGTAGCTCCATCGGTTACGACTCGACGGGATTCAGCATAGTACTGAATTAGGGCATCAGGTTTGGTTTGCCCTTAACCAATTCCGGGGTTTCACCGGTTGCGTCACTTAAGAGTATGCTGACTCCACAGCTTTATGGCGGCATAATTACCGGTTATGGGGCTGATCTCCATGACTAACATATTGCTTGAAAATACAAATAAAAGCGTAAAAATAAAATTAATACAATGTTATTGTAATTTTATTACATCATCAATCCATTCGTTCCATGTTAATAATCCTGATTTCATTTCTGGAAGGTAGTTATAACTGTTGTAGACATCCATTATACCTGCGTCAATGATATGGCCGAGAATTCGTTCAACAATATCGGGCCGAATTCCTATCTCCCGCATTCTGGTGCTTATGGTATGACGTACATGGTGGGGGGTAAAACCTTCAATGCCATAATGGTTACGATATCTGCGAACAAAGTGGTTCAGGCTTGATGTTGGCATTGCTGTTCCTCTTGGCCCAGGAAAAACGAGTTCTTCATGGATGCCATTGTATTTCGCTATTATTTGTGTTGCTGGGGCTATGAGGGGACGGGATATCGTTCTGTTACGGCGGTGACCGGCTTTGTGTTCTCCAGCTCCAAGGGTCCAGACATCATCTTTTATTTGCTGCCATTTCATGCTTAGGATCTCGTTTGGTCTGGCTCCAGTCCATAGCATGAGCCTTATGATGTCGTCAAATGGGTTTGATTGTAAGGCACTGTATAATGCTTTGGTTTGCTTTTGATCAAGAGCTTTGCTTGAGTTATCTCTATGATCTGCTCGAGGAGCTGGCTTTGCAATATCGTTCATTGGGTTACTCTCGATTAACCCACGTTGAACGCCAACCTTGAACATAGTTTTCAGGTATGAGTGAAGACGGTTCGATAAGACCGGTGCTCTTTTCTTGACTTCATCAAGAAGCAGGACGCATTCTCTGCGGGTGATGGTGTTTGCCTTTCGAGATTTCCATTGCTTTACGGCATCATGGTAGATGGCTTTTTTTATCCCATATTGAGAGGGAGATCCTTCAAGTGAGGCGATATATTCATCGGCAAGGTTTTGAAACATAGGCTCGGCAAGCTGTTTTTCAAGCTCTTCACCTTTTCGTAATTGTCCCTGTTTGGCTTCAGTTATAGCTTGTCTTGCATGTTCTGCTGGGTCGATTCCTTGCAGTCTAAGGTCTTTTGCTTTTTGAGAGAGTTCCCGTGCCTGTTTCAGGCTTATCCTGGGGTATTGCCCAAGAGGGAGCGCTTTTTTTTGATTTTCGACCCTGTATTCGTATCGCCAGTGTTTTTTACCTGATTGGGAAACGCGGAGAATTAGCCCGTCACCATCACGAACGTCGATGGTTTTGCTGGTCGTTGGGCAGGTTATTTTCTTTACCTTCAGGTCTGTTAGATTGTTGTTCGTTAGTCTTCCCATGGTAAAGTTTGACCGTTTTAAGGGTGCTTTGGAGGGTGCTTTGAATCAGATATTTTACGTTATGCGTTAATACTGTAAAATACACACTTATTCACTAACTAACAAGAAAATAAAGGTTTAAATTGGTAGGATGAACTTCTTGTTATTGGAAAATACATCAGAATCAGTGACTCTTAATCAATGGGTTGGAGGTTCGAGTCCTCCCGGGTGCACCATATAAAATAAAGACTTACAGGTTCAGGCTTGTAAGTCTTTTTTGTTCTGTACCTCTCCGTGACCACCAAGTCCCGTGAGCGCCGAGCCCTGGGAGTCCCGTGAGCGCCGAGCCCTGGGAGCGCCGAGCTCCAGCTCGGCAAAAAGACGCAGAAAAACCACCATGCCGACCTGGAGCTCGGCGCTCCCATGGTTCCCTCCAGCATATTGATAGATACTCCAGAGTTCTTATCTTACCAAGCAGCAGGCATTTCAAAACAGCAGGCAGCAGTTGCATTGTTTTTGATCCTGTCAACACAGAGTGTTTTTTTGTAACGGCCACCCAAATAGAGTGATAAAGGTGTTAAAAATTATCGATCGATATATTCTCAAATCGCATATCGGGCCCTTTATATTTTCTTTTATCACCCTCATTTTTGTTCTGATACTCCAGTTCTTTTCAACCTTTGCCGATCGCTTTATCGGCAAAGGTATCGGCTTTTCCGTCATTGTAGAACTCATTATGCTGCAATCCGCCTGGATGGTTGGTCTTGCGGCACCAATGGCGGTGCTTGTTGCGGTTGTCATGGCATTCGGTTCCCTGACCACTACCTCTGAAATGACCGTTTTCAGAGCATCAGGCCTCTCCCTCTACCGACTTATGATACCGGTGCTCCTGGCAGGACTGTTGCTCTCCGCGCTGGTCGAACGCTTTAATAACGTGGTTCTTCCCCGGACCAACTATTATGCAAAATCAATGATGGTCGATATCACAAGGTCGAAACCGGCGTTCGGATTAACCGAAAACGCCTTTTCAACCCTTGTGGACGGTTATTCCATCTTCATTCGAAAGTCTGATGATCGGCTAAAAGAGCTTTATGGCATTGTCATTTATGATGTTACAAGGCCAGAGTACAGCACCGTGGTGACGGCTGAAAAGGGACGCATTGACTTTACCGCCGATTATCAGTATCTGGTGATGACCCTCTATAACGGTGAGATTCATCAAGTGCGCCAACCCGATCACACCATCAGCCGCAACATGAGCTTCGGCAAACAGCGGTTTGTTTTTGAATCATCAGGCTTCGGATTTGCACGCTCTTCCGGGAACAGAATGCGTTCTGGCGACAACGAGCTTTCAGCAGACGAGCTACACCTTATTGGCAATGAATTCATGACAAGGATGAGCACATCCGAAAAACGTATTCGTAAGCCTCTTGAACAATTGGCAGAGCGTATAGCGCAACCCCGCGCCGAAGCACACCAAACCCTCCCGGCATCTCCATCGGTAAAGGCCATAACCAGAGCCGCCAGCTTTGTTGACCAACAACTTGCCCAGCTTGACAGTGAACTCAACAACATAGCCTCGAACCAGACCATGTACAACCGTTACATGGCCGCCTGGCACAAAAAATACGCACTCTCCCTCGCCTGTTTTGTGTTCGTCATGGTCGGCGCACCTCTTGGCGTTCTGGCGCGGCGCGGCGGCTTCGGGGCCGGGGCTGCCATCTCGCTTACTCTTTTCGTTGTCTACTGGATGATCATGATTGCCGGCGAAAAAATTGCCGAACGAGGCATCCTTGACCCCATGATATCAATGTGGCTGGGCAACGCCGTCATGGTCTGCATAGGCCTATGGCTTGTTACCAGCCTGACCGGCGCCGTATTCAATACCTCACGCTAAGATGAGGCTGGGAACGCCGAGCTTCGGAACGCAAGGCGAAGCCTGAAAAACATTGTATGCGCTTTAGTAGCGGAAAAAGACATCTGTGGTTGAAGGCTGAACATTGGGAAGGGTAAGCGACATAAGAGAGGAAACCTCTGCGCTGAGGTGACAGCGAAGAGGAGTCAGAGCCTTCGTAGAGTATTTTTTATACTTAGGAGTCGTAATTGATTTCTAACCGGATCCATCTCGTTGTACTTCTGAGACATGTTCAACACCGCCATAGCCTGAGGCTAATGAAAGAATAAATGAGCGTACTCATTCAATTCTAAAGTTTCTAGCACAGAGTTCCCATCCTGCTTGAGCAATCTGTAGAGCTAAAGTCTGATCTCTTTCAAGTCTCATGACTGCTTCAGCAAACTCCATGGGTGTTTCTGCATGTAGATAATGCTCACCAGATACTGCCCTAAGCCCACGGACACCATGACGGGTAGAAACAACAGGTCGCCTGAATGCGAAAGCTTCCAAAGTCTTAAGTTTGGTTCCACCGCCTGCTCTTAATGGAATAAGCACTATATGAGTCTTGGCATATGAAGCAGTCAAGTCATCAGCATCCGCTATAAAATCAACATGTGCGGCACGCTCTAATAGTGACTTCACATCAGGAGAGGGATGTCGCCCTATAACAGATAACCGAATGGGGCGATTAATTCGCCTTTGTAGCTCTGGAAATATGCTTATAACCAAAGTTTTCACAGCTTCCTCATTGGGAGGATAACTCAGCGATCCAACGAACAGAAGGCTTAATTCAGCGTTAAGAGGTGGAAGCGGGAAATAAGCCGGAAACAGAATTTTGTTTGACCGACAAGAAATTACCGTTTCTTTACCTGTTGGGATCAGAGGACAATCCTTTTCCGCAGCCAGATACACTGTACGATAACCTTTAAGAACAAGCCTTTCCATAAACCAGTACTGAATCGCCGCAGAGAAACTACGTAACGCGTCGGCATAACGCCCCAAGCGCACTTGTGCCCCTGCAACACTCAAGCGCGTAAGTGGTTCGTAGTCATCCATGTCGAGATCAATAATAGCTTCGGGAAATCTCTCCGAGATAGAGATAGCTACATCATGGAGATAAAACCGGAATACAAGGATATATTTAACAGGTTCATCGACAAGATCATCCAGACAAAGATTGATAAGCCTATTTGAAAGAGGGTGTAACCAGTCCACAACACATTTTTTGGATACTAACACTAAAAATGGAAACAGCAAGGTGATACGGGCATATAAAGGGCTGGTTGACTGCAGGGTATGATCAATCGCGAGAACATTTACTTCTGAAAAGTTGTGACTAAGCGGAGTGATATTTATACACGGATCCGTGACCATAATGTAAACTCGATAAGTCTGGCTTAATGTCTGTAGCCAATGCCATGCACGAAGCGAGCGCCCTGATCCTCCGGATTGAGGCAATACTGGCGTTAGTAGAATTGCGACCGGCTTTATGTTTTTCATGAAGCAATTAAAACCTCTTTGCGTTCGGTTATGTAACTGAAAAATTTGATTTGCGAAACGTAGGTTGATTGTTCGAAATGTGAGATAAATCACCCAATGTCTATGCCGCTGTTTGCGAAGATGAGAGCGTAATTGCGCCTTATACTCCAATATGGAGTTTTTTCAATCGATATAAATTTATAACAGCTAATACATAAGAGGCATAGAATTATATAAATCTGATTAAAGGATACTCAATAATATACAGAAAAAGAAGATGTGAGTATTCATATATAGCGCAAGTAAGTACCTCCTTTAACAAAAATATCATATCGCAATATATTGCGCTTAAAACGATTAGAAATAAAAGCAATAACCCTTTTTCCAAAAAAAATAGTATATATATAAGGCCAGAATATTTTATATTTAATGAGCCTCATCATTATTGATAAGCCATTAAGTGTATTAAAATCTTTTAGATAACTGACAGCAGAAGCTCTTTGATTTCGATAAATTAAATTACAAATCTTATTATGGAACAATTTATTTATTCTGAATATTGCCTCATCTTTAGAACAAAGTCCATCTGCACCTCTAAGTATATACTCATCTAATGCTCTAATCGTAGGGGAATATTGCTGGGGCTTTTTATACCTTGGTTTACCAATAGATTCTGTTTGATAATAGGTGTATAAAATACGGGTATCATAGGCTACATTATAGTAACAAGCGATCCTGCACCACATCTCCTCATCTTCCTCATAATGCTCACCAACTTTGAATATACCAAGTTCCTCAAATATGTATTTTGGTATCATTACACCACTTGAAGTGATTATATACATATAACTTAACCTATAAATACAATCTTTTATCAGAACTGATTTTTTCTGATCATTTAACTCAGAAATAGAAATCTCGTGCACTTTCCCGTTTAAGGAAATCCACCGATAGCCCGAGCCATAAATACCTGCAAAAGGATACATATAAGAAAGGTTTACAAGAGACTCCAATAATAAAATATCCCACTCATCATCAGCATCCAGGAAGGCAATATATATTCCTTTCGCTTCGGCTATACCTTTATTTCGTGCCGCACTAACCCCCATATTGCTTTGATGCAGCAAACGTAATCGAGGATCGAAAATATTTCGAACAACTTCACTACCGGCATCTGTTGATCCATCGTTTACAACAATCAATTCGAAATTGATATAAGTTTGAGCCAAAACAGACTTAACTGATCGCTGTATATACGCTTCTCCATTATAGAGTGGAATAATAACTGAGATTAAGGGGGCGGATTTCATTAAGGGCACCTCTATTTAATCTTGACTGATATATCTTTATAAATTTTATAGTGTTAGCGTTATAAATTGAGGGTCATATTTCGTATATTAATGCAATAATATCAACTTCCCCGTTGTAATGAAACACATCAACCCGTTAGGCATGTTTGACGAGCATTTTTTGCTTGAAAAACTTACCAAACTCAATGATCCTCTGCTCAAACTTGAGGCACATATCGATTGGAAAATATTCGAACCTCTTCTTGATATT
>CAISRC010000021.1 GCA_903887845.1 uncultured Chlorobiaceae bacterium | reverse complement strand
CCTGTGTTGTAATACGAGGCATAAAAGTTGCTGAATCCCCGGAGTGGCTTCGCAGCAAGCTTGAAAGTATTGATCTGAAGCCAAAGAATAACATCGTTGATATTACCAACTATATTCTTCATGCTCTTGGCCAGCCTCTTCATGCTTTTGATCTCAGCAAGCTTGCCGGAGAGCGGGTGGTTGTACGGAGCGACATGCGAGCAGAATTTGTGGCCATCAATCAGCAGCTATGCCGGGTTGAGCCGGGAATGCTGGTTATTTGCGATGCTCAAAAACCAGTAGCGCTGGCTGGTGTTATGGGAGGCATTGATTCATCCGTTAGCGAAGCCACTACGGATATTCTGCTTGAGTCGGCCTATTTCGATCCCTCCATGATCAGAAAATCTGCAAAAAAGGCAGCTATTTCTTCTGATGCATCCTATCGTTACGAGCGCGGTATTGACCCGCACAACGTCAAGCGCTCAGCAGAGTGTGCCGTAGCCTTGATACTGGAGATAGCCGGTGGGCGGATTGATAAGGCACAGGAGTGGGGTTCCATGCCTGCCGCATTGCGGAGGGTAATCTTGCGTCCAGCTCGGGTCAATGCCTTGCTCGGCAGTTTGATCAGTTCTGTCGATATGGTGGAGATGCTTGCGCGTATAGGCTTTTCAGCAAACGGAACGGCAGGTGAGTCTATAATCATTGAGGTGCCTTCCTTCAGGGTTGATGTTTTTGAAGAGATTGATCTTGTTGAGGAGATTGCCCGCCTTTATGGTTACGACAACATTCAGCCATCATCACAGATGGCGACCATCTATCCCCAGTCCCGCAAACACCCGGAATTTTTCCCGGATTTTCTCCGTTCTCTTCTGGTTGGTCTGAATTTCAGGGAAATTCTTACCAATCCACTCATGAAAAGAGATGAGGCAGGGTTGTTCAGTGACAGACTTCTGGGCGTACTTAACCCTATCAGTGAAGGTCTTGAAGTTCTCCGGCCAAGTCTGGTCCCCGGATTTTTAAAAGTTATCAGTCATAATATCCGTCATGGTAACCGCGACATGAAGCTCTTTGAGCTTGCCAGGGGATTCCAGAGTATTGCAGAGAGTGAGCGTAGTAGTGAGTCGCAGCTTGATGCTTATAAAGAGCAGGAGTATCTTGTTATGGCTATAACGGGCAGTCGTTACCCGAGAATCTGGAATCAGTCATCCGACAACGCTGATTATTATGATATTATGGGAGCTGTCGAGATGCTGCTGGAAAAGCTGAATTTGCTTGATAAATCAGCGGTTAATATTTATAATGCAACGACAGCATATATTGAAGTCGAGTTGAGAGAAAAAGGAAAAAGCAGTGTGAGCCGAGTGGGGGTGGTGCAGCAGGTTGATCCAGACCTTCTGAAAAAATTTGATATCGGGCAGGACGTTTATCTTGCAGAAATTGAGGCAGCAGTTCTGGAATGCTGTTTTAATCCCGAAGTCACATATCAGCCGCCGTCCAGATTTCCAGTTGTCCAGAGGGATATATCGCTTATTTTGCCTCGGAGTGTTACCGTTCAGTCACTTGTAGAACTTGTACGTTCAAGTGACTCTCTGATCAAGGGTGTCTCAGTTTTTGACCTTTTCGAGCGCACCCGTGAAGATGGTGGAGAGCGCAGTGTTGCACTCTCTCTTGAAATTGTGGATCATAAAGGAACATTACAGGAAGAGAGAATCAGCGATATTCTTTCAAAAATCGGCAGTAATGCCGAAAGTAAACTTGGTGCGGTGATTCGACAAGTCTGATTCTCATTGTTCTATGCAAGATTTTGACGGGCAAAACATCAAGGTTGACGTAAACCTTCTTGAAAAAAAT
>CAISRC010000020.1 GCA_903887845.1 uncultured Chlorobiaceae bacterium | reverse complement strand
TCTGAATCGTCAGGCTGACATCGCGCAAAACCACCCGCCCACTGTAGCCCAAATCGGTATGGCTGAGATCCAGCGATATGTTGCTCTCCATTACCATGACTTTTGGGATGATTTTTTCAGGAACCAGATAAAAAATGGCGCACCGAGGATCGCCGTGATAATACCCACTGGAATTTCAACCGAGACCACTGAGCGGGCAAGAGTATCAACCAGCAACATGAAAATGGAGCCAAAAAGGAATGAGGTCGGCAGCAACAGGCGGTGGTTTGGCCCGGCAGCAAAGCGTGCAAGATGCGGCACCATCAGACCAACCCAGCCGATAATGCCGGTAATTGATATAATACTGGCAGACATGAGGGTTGCGCAGAGAATCACCAGCGCTCGCATCCAGCCCGTGTGGACACCAAGCGAGCGGGCTTCATCCTCTCCAAATGAAAGCACATTCAGCCGCCAGCTCACCAGCATCAGGGGAATGCTCCCGACAAACAACAGCGGCAAAATCACCATGAGATCGCTCATCCGAATATTGGCAAGGCTGCCCATGAGCCAGTAGGTGATGGCGGGCAGCTTGTCATCAGGATCAGCGATATACTTGAGCATGGAGAGCAGAGCGCCGAAGAGTGAGGAGATAATGATGCCCGAAAGCACCAGCACCAGTACCGAATCGTGACTGCGTCCAATTGTTTTACTGATACTGACCGCTATCAGCACGGCGGTTATGCCACCGGCGAACGAGAACACCTGTATTCCGGCCACCGGCAAGGAGAGCAGAATGGCAAGCGCCGCACCAAATCCCGCACCGGAGCTGACACCAAGAATATCGGGGCTCACCATCGGATTACGAAACATCCCCTGATAAGCCGCCCCCGACATGGCCAACGCCCCACCAGCGGCTATTGCGCCAACAAGGCGGGGCAAGCGAATGTTGACAAGAATAATTGGAAGATTCTCATCACGGCACTGACCAGTCGTGATCCACAACAAGAGATCCGCGAACGACACGGGATACCTCCCCGTACCCATCGAAAAGAGGGCGACTACTGCCAGAACAAGCAGGCAAACCACAATCAGAGAAAGACCTTTCATGGAGTGATCAGGGAAACAAAAAGTTGAGCGATATTCAGAATTCAAAGACCTCTTTTATTAATCAATCACGACACTATCGTTATAACATTATAAATATAACGCTGACAGAAAAGCGAGTAGCAGGATTTATGCAATCCAGAGAATCGATATATACGCTTCGCTATAACGAAAAACAAAAGAAATCGAAAGATTACACAGATATTATCTAACTAATTAACAGCAGATGCAGATTTAACCATAAATTATTAGTCACAGGTATTACTGTTCTACATTTTATCGTCAATTATGGAGATTCGTTATCAACGAAATAACTCAATAAGACACTTTCGGTGTAACAACTCTCTATGCTCCCTGCAAATGAACAGAGTTGAGTATGTGGCCCGAAAAAAGCTACAAATCCGTATATATTTTCTCATTATTGACATAAAATGTGGCTTTTGGCTACAAAGAAATTCTGTTTCACTACAAATAATCACCCACCGAATAAATAAATGATGTTGCAAGAAAAGAGCGAAACCCTTCATTGATAAGAGGTTAACCTTCCAACCATTTTTTTATCCCCAATAAATTGGTAAAAAAACTATTCATTGGCACACATCTTGCATGATAATAGACATAACTGCTTCAGAACAATAATAAATCAAGCCTGAATTTTTGATGATAAAGGCGGTGATAACCTAAAAAAGCACGACAATGAGAAAAGTAGCTATTTACGGAAAGGGTGGCATCGGCAAATCAACCACAACTCAGAACACCGTTGCCGGTCTTGCGGAAATGGGCAAAAACGTTATGGTTATTGGCTGTGATCCGAAGGCTGACTCAACCCGTCTGCTTCTTGGTGGACTGCAGCAGAAAACAGTGCTCGACACACTTCGCGAGGAGGGTGAAGAGGTTGAACTTGAAGATATCATCAAAGGTGGATACAGAAACACCCGCTGCACCGAATCCGGCGGTCCTGAACCAGGGGTCGGCTGTGCGGGTCGCGGAATCATCACCTCGGTGAACCTTCTCGAACAGCTTGGAGCTTTCGATGATGAATGGGAGCTTGACTATGTCTTTTACGATGTTCTCGGTGACGTTGTCTGCGGTGGATTTGCCATGCCGATCCGCGATGGCAAGGCTGAGGAGATCTACATTGTCTGTTCCGGTGAGATGATGGCCATGTACGCAGCGAACAACATTTGTAAAGGTATTCTGAAATATGCTGACGCAGGTGGCGTGCGGCTTGGTGGTCTTATCTGCAACAGCCGTAATGTAGACAACGAGCGTCAGATGATTGAAGAGCTTGCAAAGAAAATCGGCACCCAGATGATTCATTTTGTGCCTCGCAACAACTTTGTGCAGCGTGCCGAGATCAACCGCAAGACGGTCATCGAGTATGATCCGACCCACGAACAGGCTGATGAGTACAGGGCACTTGCAAGGAAAATTGATGAAAACAAGATGTTTGTCATTCCAAAGCCCCTCGAAATTGAAGAGCTGGAAGCGCTTCTTATTGAATTTGGTATCGCCAACTAAAAAACGGAGTTCATGCTTATGTTCATGAAGCAAACGTTACGGCAACATAAGTAAACCATTTTACAATTTATCATAGGCTTCTGGTTCCATATCAGGAACATTGCTCAAAAATTCAAGAACTTTTTCACGGCTGCCGCTTTTCTAAATATTCAGTTGCTGAAAGAGCCGCAACTTTTTCAGCAACTGCAAGCATAATAAACTGATTGATGGAAATACCTTCTACTTGTGCTGCTTCAAAAAGTTGCGCGTGTAATGATTTGGGTAAACGTAAACTTAATGCGCTCAAGTGGGCAGAGTTCATGATTTCAGGTACGTCCCCCTGTCTCCTCCCATTAACTTATGCGTATAACCTTTTCACCACCTGCATCACTCTCAGAGGTACTATCTTTTTTACCTGTTGCTCCCTTCCATTTTTTCGGCTAACTTTATTACAGAGTATAAAAATAGCCGATTCGTGCCGTACAAAACAAGAACACTTGAGAGCTTTTTCCTGCAAGCGAGTCAACAATTCCCCGTCATGCTGCTGACCGGACCTCGCCAAACCGGAAAAACAACATTCCTTCGACACCTGGCAGTATAAGAGCGACATCAACCATGCGACCGGAAAACGATGGCTCTCGATTCTTGAAAATTCAGGCATCATCTCGCTTGCCCCCATGTATCTCCCGATCACGTTAACCATCGATAACGTACCAGAGGGAATGGTGTGAACCGAAATCAGGAGCACAGGGCATGATTGAACAATGATCACATCGCCATGTATCAGGATAAGAATTTCACGCGCTACTGGAATGGCGCGTTACGTAATCACGAAGCACACCATCCATTCGCGATTGCCAACCTTCACCGGTTGACTTGAAGTAGGCTACAACCTCGGGGCTATAACGCACCGACACAAGCAGCTTCTTGTTTTCAGACCTCGGACGACCACGCAGGGCGCGGATTGGCACCATCGCCTTAAGTTGCTTTGGCGTGAGTAGCTGCGCGTCAGGGTCACTTTTAGCTGCCGCAGTAATGGCCTTGTCCTCTTCCGCAGTGGGCATGAGGATAGTTGAACGCTTAGAGATTTTCGACATAGTGTTTCACCTCTCGACGATTGGCACGGCGCAGACTGATGACCCTTCGCACTTCGCCTCGGTCTACAAATGCAACGCAGTACAGGATTTCGGTTTTCGGAGCGAGCGCAATCATTCGCGACTCGCCGTACTCAAACCGTTCATCAACCCACACCAGTGCGGCTTCCCAGTCGAGATCCCCTGCCATAGCCAGAGACACACCGTGCTACGCCTGGTTTACCGCGTCCTTGGCGGGATCAAACTCGACTCTCACAACTTTAATGTAGCTACAATTAATGAGATTGTCAAACGAACCGCGCGGCGACCTTTTATGGGGCCTAACGACTGAATTCAGTGGTGAGCGAAGCGACTACGCTGCAATGCTGTGTCAGGTGCCGGACGCTCAGGCGCAGGAATATATAGATGACCAGCGGCAATATGTTCAGCTTCTTACTTTTTCAGATCAGCATAGATAGCCAGCAAGTCATAGCCAAATTTGGCTGCGTGGGCATCACGAATAGCTCTTACTTCATCTACAATTTCGTCATTCCACATCTTCTTCTCCAAGTATTTCTTCGGGATGCAAATGAATGGAAGCGATATTCAATGAGTTCAATATGACACGTTTTTGGATACAGCTCCCTTCATCAGGATGATGGGCTTGATCATCTTGAGCGTTTCACCCTCGGATTTCTGCGCATGATAGAGATCCCACCGCTGCTGGAGGTTCATCCAGAAATCAGCAGAGTTCCCGAAAAAAAAAGCTAATCGCAATGCCGTAGCCGGTGTAACTCCTCGCTTGCCGTTTACTATTTCATTGATTCGCTGGTACGGTACATGAATGGCATCAGCCAATTGCCGCTGGGTTATCGCCATAGGTAACAGGAATTCTTCCAGCAACATTTCGCCGGGATGAGTTGGCGCTCTCTGTGTTGGTATGCGTATCATGTTGATTCTAAATTTTTTTAATGATAGTCAACTATCTCTACATTCTCTGGTCCGTTCTCAGTCCAGAAAAAACATATTCTGTATTGAAAGATTGACGCGAATGCTGAATTGCCCAATGCGATCGCCTGCCAATGCTTCCAGATGGTTTCCGGGAGGAATCCGCATCTCTTCAAGATGTATGACCGAGTCAAGTTGATCAAGTTTTCTGCATGCTGGTTTCCACAGTGACGCAGGACAAAGCTTTAAAGCCGCCTTGGTTTTCTTTCCATTATAAAGCTCTTCGGTTGCCCTGTTTTTAAATGATTGTATCATGATGTCACGGCTACCATGCTATTTCAGTTAATCTAACAGGAATAATTCATCAAAGCAATAAAAAAAAGTGAAAAAGATAATACAATTGCTCATATTATTGGTAGTTAACGTCAATAAATAAAGCGCGATATCAATGCAGATTCTTGAACAGTATATATCCTCTCTTCGTTTGCGCAAGGGAGAGGTGACCGGCAGTGGAGCGAAGCGGAGTTGCCGGAAGAGGCGCAAGCTTGCTTTCCATTGGCGCTCTTGTACTCAACGGAGCCATGCTGGGAGGGGCTGGAATGTTTGTTAAAGCGAAGAAGGTACTCCGCTTTCGCGCCAGTCTGCTGCTGTGCAATACTGACAACCTTCGGTATTGAGTTGAGCGTTTGATGATCTCTTTTTTCTTTCCGAAACTCTTCATTCTTGTCAGGGCATCGCCGTTTTAAGCGGCGAGGCGTGACAAGAATGGTGGAAGAGATGTTGGCTACCTGTCATTTTTTGTTGCTACGAGGGATGGCGGGCAGTGCAGGCCGATATCAGTCGGCTTTCGAGTCCGCCAGGCTGCGCGTGCGAAGCGCCTACCTGATTTCTTTTCCGCTGAACAGCGCTCCCGACGGAGCGAAATGAAAGCGTAACGAAGTAAAGCGAATGCAGCGACAGGCGGGCGCTGTTGAGCGGGTTGCTCTCATGGCACTGATGGTCGGCTGAGGTGAGCAAGTGCAGGGCTGTACTCGGCACTGCATTTGCGGGTGGTCGGGGTGAGCGTGGTAGCCAGTTTGCCGCTGGGCTGCGCAAACGGAGCGGAGCGCTCTGCTGGATGTGGTTGTTGGTTATCTGCTGATTTGATTTGCTTATGCTAACAAGTTCACGTACCAGATCATCACAGAGAAAGCACTCAATCTTCAGACCATTTTTTAAGTGTGTTCGCAAGAGCTACCTCATATTCACTATCACCATGATTTTCATTTAACCATTTTGATAAACATTCGAAATTAATAACCTTCTTCTCTTTACTGTTCATCATTGCTTGATGAGGTTGAACATAGATAACCTCAATCAAATCAGTCTTTCCTGTGTATTCATTATTCCTCGCTGATCAGTTCCAGTTCCTTCAGCTTGGAAATCAAATGCTCGTACTTGTGCTTGTAGTTGAATGAGGTCGCCGATGCGATTTGGAGGATACCATGTACAATAGCAGCCATCTTCACCTCTTCGGCTTTTTCTAAATAATCATCCTGCTTTTGATTTCGCGATCCAGAGTCTGTCTTGAACTCAACGAAGTAATTTATTCCCGATTCACCAAGGAGATAAAAATCAACCTTGTATGAAAGATCGGCGTACTTCTTTTCTTTGTGAATCTCTTTGACCTGAAGAGTTCCAAGTCTCAATGGCAACTCCGGAATAATCCCTTTCTCTTTAATAGTATCAGTTTTAAGAAAATCTGATACTATCTGAGGCAAGTAAAAGCCAATGAGACTATCGATTCTTGGTTCTGCCTTGTATGCAGGAAGGCGTTTCCAGTCTTCCATCATCTTGAAGTATTCGGTCCAATTCATTTGGTTTCATTTGAAATCGAGAAAACAGTAAGCATCTATTAAACCATTTGCTCTAAATAGTTACATAAAATATTCTATGGATTCAGCACCTCATAAATCGTAGTGGCATCTTTAAAGTTAACCCCCAGTGATTTGAAATGAGCTTTGCCGCAATCGACTTTTTTGTTTTCGGTTGAGCGGCGTTTGTCGCGGTCGAGGGTGCTTTTAGTTTCGCGAACGAGATAGAGTTTCGGGGTCTCATCGACAACGACGGCCCAGTCGGGGTTGTAGTCGCCGAGTGGGGTTGCTACTTTGAACCAACGTGGCAGTTTACAGAAGAATTTTACCCGTTCGTCGGCATCGAGGAGTTTGGCGACCTCTTCTTCTGTGCCGGAATCGTAGGCAATGTAGTTGAACGGGGTACGGTTATCGGTGCTTTGCACGCTGTAGAGGCGGCTGAGGTACTCTTCTATCTCCTCGGCTTCGAAGAGGCGCATTTCGTAGTATTGGCCTTTGATCGGCTCGTATTTGATGCCGTCGATAATCAGTTCGTGCAGTGCGCGGTTGATCATTCTGGCGCTTTCGGTCATGAAGGATTGGGGGTTGAGGGTGAAATCTTTCAACCGTCCTGATTGCTTGAGGATTTCAACCAATGTACCTCGGGTGAGTTCGGTTTCGCGCTGCAAAAAGGCGAGAATATCCGGCAAAGGCTGCTCGTTATGGACAAGGTGTGTTCTGCTGCTGGTGATTTTTCCGCCTTGAAGCCCGGACTCTTTTATTTCGAGGTCTCTTTTGGTGATTTCTATCAGCACTGGCTTGATTTCCGCCATGGTGTTCATCTTCCCTGCTGCAAGAGTGACAAGTTCCGACGTTTTAAACTCTACGGAGTATCTGGTTTTCTGGCTGATTTTATTCCAGAGTGCCTGAAAATCATCGTTCAGTTCGACACGTTTGTTGTAGGTCACTTTCTGGCGATCACGGCCATCCTTCACAAAATCACGCGGCAGATACTTCTGAATGCGCCCAATGACCGCATCTTCAAGACCGGTATACTTTTCCGGCAGGTTGAACGTAAAATCGGCTTTCGCGGGCGTGAATACCGTAGTAATGTCGCCATAGCTGTCAATCAGGCCGTGTTCGGCAACACATTGCCAGATTTCACTTGATTCCTCCTGGGTCAGGTAGCCGGTTCCTGCTGTGTTGAGCACTGGAGTGAAGGCGATCTGAGGAACACGACCAAATTTGAAGTTGCCGCTCGGGTCGATGGCGGCTTCTATTTCGGACTGCAATCCTTTGGCGAAGTTTTCAAAGGTTTCGTTGGCAATAACGGTAAGGCGGTTGATCTGGTCGTCGTAGACACGGTCACCATCCTGATTCACCGGAAGGCGAAGGCCGCGCCCAATGGTCTGTCGACGTTCACGGTCGGTACCCATTTCACGCAGGGTGCAGATCTGGAAGACGTTGGGGTTATCCCACCCCTCTTTCAGGGCTGAGTGGCTGAAGATAAAGCGAAGGGGCACCTCCGGTGAGAGCAGGCGCTCTTTGTCTTTCATGATGAGCTCGTAGGTCTCGTCATCTTTGGCGGTACTGCCGCTGGTATCAAGGAGGTCTACGATTTTGCCTTTCTTTTTGTCTGCTGAAAAGTAACCGTCATGAACTTCTTCTGCCCGGTATGGAATGAGCCCGGCGTAGAGTGATTTGCTGCCGGTTGCCGTGTAGGCCTCTTCAAACCATCGGGCGATCTTTTCTTTACAGGGGTTGCCATCGTCGTCGTAGGAGCGGTAGCTTTTGACGTGGTCGATGAAGAAGAGGGAGAGCACTTTAA
The DNA here is from genome assembly GCA_903887845.1 of uncultured Chlorobiaceae bacterium. Taxonomy (GTDB): domain Bacteria; phylum Bacteroidota; class Chlorobiia; order Chlorobiales; family Chlorobiaceae; genus Chlorobium. The sequence continues at coordinate 26,510 of CAISRC010000020.1, read as the reverse complement.
TCCCCTTCCCCTTGAGTTTTTTCTCTTTGGCAAAGTGTGCTTCGACGGTCTGTTCAATCTGGCTTTTGATGCGTTCATCAGCCATGCCGCCGGATTCCTGAAATCGCTCTACAACAATGCCGTTCTGAAACTCCACATATTCATTGTCGGGTTCAGCATTGATGTTGGTCACCAGATAACCTTCATAATCGGTGCGGTTGGTCTTGCTTGCAAGGTTGGCGCCATGCTTTATGGTTATCTGCTTTTCTCGGGAGCCGTTGGGCGTGTCTTCAAAAATGGTCACTTTAGCCTGGGGGGTTTTGGCTGTTTTGGGCCAGTAACCGACTGCATCAAGGCGAACAAAGGTCTGATTGTAGTCCTGAGCGCCTGAAGCATCAATAACCTCTATCTGCTTGACAAGGCGCAGGTCGTAGGCGCGAACGGGATCAAGCTGGTAAAGGAGATTGTAAGGGTTGCTGTGTGTTGCCGAATAGCGCAGGCAGAAGAGCGGCTGGAGATTGCGGATTGCTTTCTGTGACTTTTCGGTGTTGTCCACGCTTTGGGGCTCGTCGATAATCAGGATCGGATTGGTGGCCTGAACGTACTCAATGGGACGACGGCCCGACATTCTGTCCTGCTCCTGATGGATCACATTGAGCCGTTTTTTCTGTTCATCGGTGAGGGAGGCATAATCAACATTCTCACCTGCATCCTTCTGGAATGCCTGAATGTTGATGACCATAATCTGTATTTCATTGTTCACGGCAAACTGGCGAACCCGGCTCAGATCTTTTGACTGGTAGACGAAATGGTCGAAGGCGATGTTGTTGTAGAGGCCCCGGAAGTGGTCGCGCATCAGCTTGATGGAGCTGGTTACTCCTTCGCGGATGGCTACTGAAGGCACCACGATGATGAACTTCTTGAATCCGTAGAGTTTGTTCAGTTCAAAGATGGAGCGGAGATAGACGTAGGTTTTGCCTGTTCCGGTCTCCATTTCAACGGAGAAGTTGGGAAAGCCATAGGCGGCGGCTTCTTCCTGAAGCAGCCGCGATTTCGGCACGTTGTTGCGGGATTGAACAGCGTGCAGGTTTTGCAATATCAGCTCACCTGAAAGCGCCAGGTCGTTGCCGATGCCGAGGTCGTTGTACATGCTGCCACCGCGACCGAAATCAATCTGAAAGCCGGAGCTGCGGGCTGGCTGGCCTTCAAAAAGGTCGGTGACGCTTTTTATGGCTTCGAGCTGGTAGCTGAGGGTTGAATCGAATTTCAGTTTCATAATTCTTCCTGAATGGCATTCAAGAGCCTTAGTTTCAGCTCTTCGTTTTCATCATAGCTCTCATTGATAACCGCCTCAATAAGGTCGTGGAGAAACTCTTTGTCTATTTTACCTGCGGCCAGATGATAGCTGATGTTTTCCATTTCACGCATGAAATCAGAGACACAGTACATGTAGCCATTGAATAACAGGAATTGGGCAGAGAGCGTAATGGCAATCCGTTTATTGCCGTCCTGAAAACAATGGAACTTGTTCGCGCAAAAAAAGAGGTGTGTGATTTTGTCGAGAAAGGTTGGGTAGTAGCTGTCGTTCTGGATGTGTTCAAGGACGCTTTCAAGACGGCCCTTGTCGAGCATACCATGCGAACCACCCCCCGACACCTCAACAGTTTTTGCATGGATTCTAACAGCCTGATCTATTGTGATATAAATGAGTTGCATTATTCACGCTCCTTGAGGCGTTTCATGGCATCTTTGGCTTCGACAAGGCGTTGTTCCAGCTCCAGACTCTTTTCGCTGATAAATTTTTCAAATTCATCAACCTTGAGCGGGGACATGTATTCTGTCAACTGATGGTGAAATGCATCACGAAAGGCAAGATCGCGACTGGCCATTTTAACCCTTGCTTTTTCAATCAATGGTTTCCAGTGAGCCTGAGATTCAAACTGCTTAAAAAGAACATCAACCTCAAAAAAGCTGAGTTTTCTGCCCTTTTGCTGAAGCTTCTGCTGAAGCTGATCGGCAAAACCACATTCATAAGATGCAATCAGGTCAAGTATTTCACTGTAAAAAGTATCTCTAACCTTCTCTTTTTCATTCAGTTGAAGAATTTTTCGGTACTCCCTTGCATTCTCTTTAAAAATGCTCACATAAATTTTGTCGGTATACATGGGGTACTTGAAATTCCCCATATCGACGCAGTCCCGCAGTGCATCAGTGAATTGTTTGCGATAGTCCTCTTCCTTAAAGTAGGAGAGAAGAAAATCTTCATCTCGTTGGTTGATATACTTTGTTCCTCCACCAGTCCGGCTGTTGATGGTGTCAATGACAATATCAAGCATGACCTGACGAAGAACACGAGCCTTCTCGCTTTCTGCAATCAGCATTGCCAGATTGAGGAAGGCGCGGAAGTCAAAAATTCCCAGCGCAGTTGTTTTGGTAATGAAATCTGTTTCGCTATCACCCCGTTCTTCAAAAGTTAACTTAAAGCTCTTCAAAGAGTTACCGCGCAAAACCTCGTAACCGTTTTCCTTGAGTTCCGGCTCGTATTTCGACAGATAATTGTCTATTGTCCTTGGGGTAACTTCAAAAAAAGCGGCTACTTGCTCTTTACGCAGTACTACCTTGCCATTGAATTCGATTCCCGTTATGCCTATGCTTTTCTGGATTTCAGCAACGGCGTAGGGATTGTTGAGGATGTTCTGCCGGTCTATATTGGAAACTGTTAAATCTTTTGCCATGGTAGCGCTCCCTTATACTGTTTTAAAGAGAATCTGGTTGTGCTTTTCCTTCTGCATATTGTGGGCGTTGAAGGTTTGCACGGCGTTGGCTTTGAGCTGATCGTTGCCGTGGAAGGCGGAGTCGAGGCAGAGGAATTGCTGGGGGTTAAGCTCAATGACCACGTCAATCAGTTCCTTGGTAACGCTTTCTTCAAGACAGAGCAGAAGCGCACCGTCGGAAACGGAGAAAAGCTTTTTGCCGGTGATGGTTTTGGTTTCGATGCTGCCGGTCAGGGTAAATCCGGCTTTGAGGAGGATTTCATAGAGCAGCTCTTCGGGTGTTGCCTTGGGGTCGATATGGTCGATGTGCAGCACGAGCTGATCAAGGATCTGCTCCGTCGACGCTGATGGCTCAAGCTTCTGCCACTGGCGGAAGTTGGATTTATTGAGCTTCAGCACCTTGAAGCCGCGATCCTGTTTGGCGGCATTGTCGAGATCAAGCTTGCCTTCCTCTTCGGTGTTGAGCTTGTTGATGACCCGTCGGATACGCTCCTTGCCGATGTCGGCAATGGTTTTATAGCCTGCCTTGAAGGCTTCACTCTCAGGTGCGCAGGGTTCAGGGAGCTGGACGAGGATGAACTTGCGGTTGCCGTTGTCCTGTTTGTTCAGGTCGAGAACGGCATGGGCTGTGGTGGCTGAACCGGCGAAGAAGTCGAGGATGAAGTCGTCAGTCTCTGTTGTTTGTTTTATCAGTAGCTTGATTAAGCTGGAAGGTTTAGGAAAATCGAAAATTTTGTTATCGAATAATTTTGTCAACTCCCGCGTTCCGTGTGTAGTAAAAGCAACTTCTTTTGAATCAAGCCAAGTTGAAAAACCTGTAATATCGGATTTTAGATCGTTTAAAAATTTTTTCTCACGCGGTCTGCCTTCAGGGGATTTTGGGAAAAGAACGCGCCCTTCAGTAATCATTTGCGTTACAACAGCTTTACTTTTTGACCAACCCCTGTTAGGGTTTGGAGGATAAGCAATAGCTGTGTTAGGATCAATAATGTCATAGTGTAAATTTGGTCGCTGTTCTCTGGTGGCCAACCCGGATAAATCAATACTTGCCCATGCTCCTCTTGCATCATTATCAGGGTTTTGATACTTGCCAGTATCAATATCAACCCCTAAAAGCTCAACTGACGAATTTTTAGCATAAGCTATTACATATTCATGGTCTGGAGATATATTTGACTGATTGCGGCTATCAGGGTTTTGTCTGCGTTTCCACAGAAAAACACCAAACTGGTTCTCCTCCCCAAAAATCTCATCGCACAGTTTCCGCAGATTGCTCACCTCATTGTCGTCAATACTGATAAAGATCACGCCATCATCACGCAACAGATTCCGTGCCAGATAGAGACGTGGGTACATCATATTCAGCCACTTGGTATGAAAGCGCCCCTCGTTGGCTGTGTTGGTGCTGAACTTCTTGCCGTCTCCATCAATCAGCCCGGCATAATCAAGATAGGTTTCAAGGCTTTCGCTGAAGTTATCAGGGTAGATGAACTCTTTGCCGGTGTTGTAGGGCGGGTCGATGTAGATCATCTTCACCTTGCCGTAGTAGCTGGTCTGGAGCAGCTTGAGCACTTCGAGGTTGTCGCCTTCGATAAAGAGGTTTTCGGTGGTGTCGAAATTCACTGACTCCTGACGGCAGGGTTTAAGCGTGGCGGAGCTGATGGTCTGGATCAGGTGCAGTGCCTCTTTTTTATCCGGCCACTCCATCCCGTAACGCTCACGGCGTGACTCGAACGTGTCGCTGAAAGTGCCGAGTTCAGCCTTGAGCTTTTCAAAGTCGATGGACTCGGTCAGTTCGCCTTTGTCGTTGCGGGTTTCGGTAAAGACGGTTGGAAAGAGCTGTTTCAGCCGGGCACGGTTTTGGGCGGCTATGTCGAGCGTGGTTCCTTTCATGTTTTCGGGCTGGATCTCTGCCATAGTCTTTAACAATGTGAGGTTTAGTTCATCGACCAGCGAATGGTGAGGAGGACTCTCTTTTTTCCCTGCACTTCAGACACAAGAGCAGATGAGAGCCTCATGCACATAGATCAGTTATCGCTTGATAGTACCGGGAAATGCCAGTGATAATATAGGCAAGGGTTTTGATATTTGCGGATGCCGGGGAGAGATGAATTCATTTTTCCGGTAGCGCCGAGCTTCAGCTTAGCACATTATCGTCCCCGCAGGAAACGACCGTGAAGGGTTCAGGGTTTCTTCATTTTGTCAAGAAGATCGTTGAGGTTGTTTGGGACTGCTTGAGTGTTCGGATGGTCGGGGCCAAGCTGCTTTTCGCGGATTGCCAAGGCAACCTCTTTGTAGTCAAAATTGTTTCTGGCGAGTTCTATCTTGTCAAAAAGGGCTTTCCGTTCAGCACTCACAATGCGATCCTTCTTGATTTGCTGATATATTTTCTGGAAATCTGCCGCCTCTTTTTTCGCATCCACAAAATAACCCGAAAAATCATGACCAAATGAGGCTCTCCCGCCGGGGGTGAGTTGCTCTATCTCCTTGTTATACTTATTTCTGGCAAAAGTCCGAAATAATGGAGCAAACCCTCTCAACCAATAACCAGATCAATAAGCATGGTTGCTGCAGGATTGCCCGGCTCCCAGGGTCGAACAAGGCGAGCTGTCAGCCGAAAATTACCTTTGGGTGCAACCACACGCATCGCGCCGCTTGCGGATGCACCCAGAAGCTTTCCATGATCACTCTGTTTGGCTGGCGCATCCTCAACACGAACCACACCCGGAGGAAGATCAAGCACCCAGCTATACCCGGTCGCCGGGCCTTGTGCTACAGGCAAATCAACAACTTTGCCGGCAACACCCATGACAACTATTGGATTGATTTCAGCCATGTAATCTTCACTCCTCAGGTTCGGTTTTCTTGAGCCAATACTACGGTTGCCAGGCAGCCGTGTAGATATGATGATCGGTGCCAACCGCAAAAATATCAAGATGGTCAGCGCTCCGCACAACCGCCGTCACCATCGTATTTGGTGCGGCTGCGCCACCAAGAATACGCCACCAGCCCCGCCATGCGGTGTCGCCCGCCTGCCATGCCGCTGAATAGATGCCGCCATCCTGGCCAACAGCAAAAATATCGAGCTTGTTGGGGCCGCGTGAAACAGCATGAATTGAGGTTCCGGGGGCCACCTTGAAATGGCCAACCGGCCACCAGCCACGCCATGATGTATCACCCGCCTGCCATGCTGCAGTATAGACATGCATGTCCGTACCGACTGCGAAAATATCGAGCTTGTCAGGAGCGCGTGATACGCCAAAGACCGATGTTCCAGGGGCCGCAACGCCACCGGCAACAGGCCACCAGCCGCGCCATGATGTATCACCCGCCTGCCAGGCCGCCGTATAGATGCGCTGGTCGGTACCCACGCAGAAAATATCGAGCTTGTCGGTATTACGTGAAACTGCCGTAATGGATGTGTTCGGTGCAGTAACGCCGCCCTGCACACGCCACCAGCCGCGCCAGGAAGTGTCGCCCGGCTGCCAGGCCGCCGTATAGGTGCCATGATCGGTGCCCACGCAGAAAATGTCGAGATGGTCAGCACTGCGTGAGACGCCAAAGACCGATGTTCCGGGAGCTGCTACGCCACCGGCAACCGGCCACCAGCCACGCCATGAGGTGTCACCATGCTGCCAGGCCGCCGTGTAGACGCGATGGTCGGTACCCACACAGAAAATATCGAGATGATCAGCGCTGCGCGAAACTGCCGTAATTGAAGTCCCCGGCGCTGTAACGCCGCCCTGCACACGCCACCAGCCACGCCATGCGGTGTCGCCCGGTTGCCATGCTGCCGTGTAGGTGCCGTGATCGGTTCCAGAGGTAAAGATATCGAGTTTGTTGGGACTGCGTGAGACACCAAAAACTGACGAGTCCGAAGCAGCCGCACCACCGGCAACCGGCCACCAGCCTCCCCAGTTTCTGTTTGCCGGAGCAATGACACCCTGTGCCCCGTAAAAAGCTTCGCCATCAATATTGCACTCGCCATAACCTATCTTGAAGTAGCCGGCACCGGTTCCATCCGCATGGGCAGCGCCACCGAAACCAGCACCCCAACTGTTTCGGCAGATCCAGCAATTTTCATCGTCCGAGTATCCGATTACCATCACAGCATGGCCACCACAAACACCGCCGGAAACATGACGATAGACACCTCCGCCGTAATGATCCCGGAAATCCTCATAAACGGTATAACCACAGGCAAGCGGACCGATATTGGCAATATAGGTTTTGCGGTCATTGCCGGTCCAGGCAGAAATTTCGGTAATCTGGTAGATCTTGCGGTTCCGTTCAGCAACCGCACGGCAGTGTGCAATCCAGAGATGATCGGGAACATCAGCCGGATCGCCGACAGGCGGAGAGTCAAAGGCGGTCATATAGGGAAAATCCGAATCACTGACAACGCCGCGGGTCTTGATCTGGTTCAGAGCATCGCCGTTGTTCCATCCGTGACAATTCGGGCCGTGTGAAGAGCAGAAGTGCTGATCTGCTTCCGAGAGATGGACACTTGCTCCGCCATGCTCAACGCCGACCATTGAGCCAACAACTCCGGTTGTGGCATGGGAGACGCATGAGCCGCAATAGCCCTGGTCGGTCACCCCGCCAATGACACCGCGTGTTCGCCAATCGAAGGTGCTCGGATAAGGAGGAGTTGCAGCCGGCCCCCCAAGGGTCTTTGGAGCACTCCCAAGGGTCATGGGTTGCTGAAACAGGTGCGACATCCGCGTCACCATCAACCGTTGTGATGTCTCCAGTGCTGCACGGGTTACCTCCGCTGGAGCAGGATTCCACCCCAGCCCCCTCGGTTTTGAATCAGCGGGCAACTCAATGGGTTCCCAGGTAAGTCCACGGGATTTGATGTCCGCCTTCAGTTGAATGATGTTCAAGCCAGCCATGCCACTCCTCCTTATCGTTAAAGATTAATTGCTGTTGCGCTTTTTTTGTCAGATCAGTCAATCCTGCTGCTTTTTTCAGGGTTTCCCCTCAACACAAACGGTATCGGGCTCGCTCCTTGAAGTAAAAAAATGATGTATTGTAAAACTGACACTCTTGATGAAAACGGGCAGATCCGCAGAACTGATTGTAAATAAGAACGGTAAAATCTGCTGCTGAAAGTGCCCTTGGAACAAAAAAATAACGATGGCCTGTACGATTTTCAGAAAATATTACATCGGACAACCAGGCAATTCAGAGTATCTCATGCATAATAATGGTAAACTCTAATGTCGTGTAATTCGTTTGAACGTTGCCAGTAAAAATAAACAGGCAATTCACAATTTTTACTTCTACAAACCAATAAAAAAACTGATTTCCAAAAAAGCTCTCCCTTTTAAAGGGAAACAAGCTTTTACCCTTGCTTAATAAGGCTGGAAAGGCTTTTCGTCAAAATTCAGCATCAAGAGAGGGATGTTGCAGAGAGCTTTTGCTGAATCTGACTTTTTTTCCAAAGAAACTCCCTCTCTGGAGTCATTCCGAACGCAGTGAGGGATCTTCCTTAAACCGAAACAGATTCCTCGTCTTGTTAGCGTTAGTACCATACCAGCCAGGAATCACCGGAAGAATGCGGGCGAACTTTGTTTTAACCTGAAAGTAGGATAAAGCGTACACTATTTCCTGGGTACTCCCAGATATTCCAGGAACAACCTGTCTCTGGCTACTGATTCGGTAGACCAACGGTAGTCTTCCATTGCTGTTCGAACGTTGGTCGTCTCAATGCAGTCGAACCAGTCCAGAATCTGGGCGAGTGATCGTTGCTCAAGCCACTTGTCCAGATTATTTTCGAGCTTGACAAGCGCTGCGGTCTTTGCGCTTTTGTTCTTTCCAAGCCCTGCCCGCATTTCCTTGATTTTCTTCGTCAGAAAGCAGTGGTACCCCAAGACAAACTGCACGAACTGCCTTCCCCGCAGATTGTCGGGGTGCCATGTGCGCGGCCGCACTCCATCAAGCCCCTCATTATTCACCGCGAAAAGCTCCTCTATTTTTTCACGCAGTCGATAGTCTTCAAGCGCTGTAAATGTATCCATGCTCAATCTTGTTTTCAGGAAATGGAATGATCTTCCTAAAGACCTTGGTCACCATAGCGGGCATATCATTCTGCAAGCGACCGAAAAAGGCGAAAATATTTTCAGCAAAGAGAACCTGCATTTCATCCGGATAGGTGTTCATGACCATAACAAAGAGCTTTCTGAGGAAATCATTGATAACCCATTTGACTTATGATTATTCCGAACCCCCGTCACTATTTGTTTTGACTTTTCTGTTGACAATATCATTACAATAGCCTTTTACCCTCCGATTTCTGACATACTTGTTCTGCCGGAATCTTTGGCAGAATGCTTTCCATCAAGGGGTTTCAGTGACACTGCTTTTCGGAACAAATCTGCGATTGCTTCATGGCTGGCGTGACTGCGAAGCAGTGGCAACAACTTCAACCCCTTTTGATCATAAAGGCAACTGATGATGGTCCCGTCCGAGGTAAGACGGATCTTGTTGCACTGGCTGCAGAAATTTCTTGTGAATGCAGGAATAATGGCAATCGATCCCTTATGATCAGGCAGGAGATAACTGAAATACTGGGTTGAGTGGCCTTGGATTGTCTGGAGTCCGGAGTAATTACTTTTTAATAACTCCTGAATTTTATCGGCGCTGAAAAATTTTCCGGTGCGCCAGATTTGATGGTCATCAAACGGTTGCAGCTCCAGAAATCGAACGGTAACGGCATGCTCTTTGGTCAAGTCAACAAATCGCAAAATTTCATCGCTATTGATGTCCCGCATCAGCACCACGTTGAGTTTTGTGGGAATGACTGCCGTTGCAAGAAGGTTGTCGAGATTGTCGCGCACTCGACGATATTCGTCTCTCCTTGTTATTGTATGATATCGTTCACGATCAAGCGTGTCAATACTGAAATTTATGGCGTCGAGACCTGCATCAATAAGGCCGGGAAGAAAACTGTCGAGCAGAAGGCCGTTGGTTGTCAGGTTTACCGTTTTTATGCCTGCAATTTTTTTTGCTTCACGAACCAATTCTACAATATCCATGCGCAGAAGAGGTTCTCCGCCGGTAAAGCGCACCTTTGTAACACCAAGAGTGGCAAGCACCTTGATGATGGTCATGATCTCCTGCGTGCTCAGTTGAGAGTGAGCATCGGTACTCTCTTGATGCGCCTCGCTCATGCAGTAGGAGCATCTCAGGTTGCACCGCGCAGTGACGGCTATACGTACATAATCTATAGGTCGGTGAAACGTATCGACAAGGGAACCCGGGATGGGACTGCTCATGCTGAAAGAAAAAATGGGGGAAAAATGCGTTATGAGAAAAAGGCGCCGCTCTTTTTTCATGAGCCTGCGCCTTCTCTAATATAAAAAGCATTACCGACAGTTACTTTGTGGTAAAATGTTTTACGATTGGATGGTTCATAATATGATTTCTTTTTGGATGACTACTTAAGCCTTTGCCCGTTTTTTTCCCTTTGGCCGTAATCATGTATCTTGTTGTCATAAGTTTCAATTTCTGAAAAGCTTCAAGAGGCGCATCATGCCCACTCGTTTTCAGGGATTTCACTAACGAATAGTTTCTATGACCACTTCGGGAGGAGTTGGCGAATGACATGCAGAAAAGAGCTCATCGGCCTTGAAGGGTCAGTCTGGTTTCAGAAGGCCGAGAACAGGTTTCTCGGAGGCGACCGGATTGCATTGCTGGAAAAAATCGATGAGCTTGGCTCAATCAGCAGCGCTGCAAAAGCTGTCGGCATCAGCTACAAAACGGCATGGCATTTGGTCAACATGATGAATAATCTTTCAGAAAAACCTCTGGTTGACCGCGTAACAGGCGGAAAAGGTGGTGGTGGCACCATGTTGACCAAAGAGGGGAAAAAAGTTATTGAACAGTTCCGTGTTGTTCAGGAAGAGCACCGGAAGTTTCTTCAGAATCTCGGAGATCGTCTCGGAGAGAGCAATCATCTTTATCAATTTCTTAAAAGAATAGCTATGAAAATCAGTGCACGCAACATTTTTTCCGGTACCGTGGAAAAAATCATCAAGGGAGCAGTTAATTCTGAAGTTGTCCTTCTGCTCAATGGAGGAAGCCGTATTGTCGCCATTATCACCAATGGTTCCGTTGATAACCTGGGACTTAAGGAAGGCATAAATGCTTACGCAATCATCAAGGCAAGCTCAATTATTATCGGCCAGGAGCTGCACGAGGCAAAAATAAGTACCCGCAATATTTTGCCAGGCATAATCAACAAGCTTATTGAAGGTCCGGTCAATACAGAAGTTGATGTTGAAATTGGTGGCGGGAATGTCATTTCTGCTGTTATTACCCATGGCAGTTCAGAAAAAATGTCATTGAAAGAGGGCGACCATGCCTGCGCAGCATTCAAGGCCTCAAGCGTCATTATCGGGATAAGCTGATCACGCATAAATTTTAAAAAAAGTCAGGATTTATTTGGAAATTTGCAGAAATATGGTTAACAATCGTTAATGCTTAACCGAAAACATTTGAGTTATGAATTCAGGGACTTCTAAAACTTTCACGATGTGCTGCTACTGCTGTTGCCAATGGCCACACCATTCTGACACGGAGATATCTGGAAGGAGATAGTTACTCATATTATTTCATGAAGTACCAAGTCTTGCAACCGGCTCTGAGTGTCAGAGTCGGTTTTTTTATTTTCATTTTATTTAAACTACCAATTGAAAAATAACATGTCATCTACTGCAACATCAGCCACATGCGTTGGCATCCCGTTACCGATTGTAAAACTGAACCGTGTGGTGCTGCTCGTGGGCATTGCTTCTGCCATAATGTTCCAGTTGCCGATTGTGACCACCGCACTTTTTGTTATAATTCTTTCCGCTGTAGTTTTTGGTAAAAACGGCAGCCTTATTTTTTTCATCGGCTCACGCCTTTTTGCAAAACAAAACATGACTGCTGAAAGTGAAGATCCGAGACTCATGCGATTCAACAACTCCATTGCGGCTATTCTGCTCGGAGGAGCCCAGATCGCTTTCCTTTCAGGCGCACCTCTTGTCGGGTGGATCCTTTCCGGGATGGTTGCTGTTGCAGCCACCATAGCACTTGCAGGCTTCTGCTTCGGTTGCTTCCTGTTCTACCAGTTCAATCTGCAACGCTTCAAGCTTTTTGGAAACAGGGCGCAGATCAACGAACAAAAAACTGCATAAAATTTATTGTAAACATCACCAATTAATAAAGGAGAGTATTTAAATGAGTTCAGAAAACTATCGCTTTGAAACGCTTGCCCTGCACGCAGGCCAGCCTGTTGACGCAACTCTCTCGCGTGGAGTGCCGGTCTATCGCACAACCTCCTATCTTTTCAAAAGCACCGAACATGCGGCTAACCTTTTTGCCCTCAAGGAGCTTGGCAATATCTACACCCGGCTGATGAATCCGACTACCGACACTCTTGAGCAACGGGTTACCAAGCTTGAAGGAGGCGCCGCCTCGGTTGCCGTCGCATCGGGCACTGCCGCAATTTTCAATACGATCATTACTCTCGCAGAAGCAGGCGACAACATTGTGTCTGCCAACAACCTTTATGGTGGAACCTATACCCAGTTCGATGCCATCCTTCCGAAATTTGGCATCAACGTCACCTTTGTTGATCCCAAAGATCCGGCCAATTTTGAAAAGGCAATCACAGAAAAAACAAGAGCTCTTTTCATTGAAACCATCGGCAATCCGGTTCTTGACTATACTGATGTCAAGGCTATTGCCGAGGTAGCACACCGTAACGGCTTGCCGCTGATTGTCGATGCCACCTTCACCACCCCTTACCTGCTTAAAACGATTGACCTTGGAGCTGATATTGTGATCAACTCCCTCACCAAATGGCTTGGCGGCCATGGTTCAGGAATAGGCGGCATTATTACTGATGCCGGACGTTTCAACTGGAATGGCGGACGACATCCACTCTTTACCGAGGCAGACAACAATTACCACGGTCTGCGCTGGGCCATTGACCTTCCGGAACCTCTTGCGCCAATAGCATTCGCCCTTCGCTTCCGTACGGTACCACTCAGAAATCTCGGTGCCTGCATTGCGCCTGACAATTCATGGATACTGCTGCAAGGCATTGAAACTCTGCCTGTCAGAATGGCCCGTCATTCAGAAAATGCACTCAAGGTTGCTGAACATCTTGCAAAACACCCGGGAGTTGCATGGGTTCGTTATCCCGGTCTGAAAAATGACCCCTCTTACCCTAAAGCTTCAAAAGATTTGAAGAACGGGTTTGGCGGCATGGTCGTCTTTGGAGTAAAGGGTGGGTACGATGCTGCCGTGGAGATTATCGACAACATCAAACTTTTCTCACACCTGGCCAATGTTGGCGATGCCAAGAGCCTGATCCTCCATCCGGCAAGCACCTCGCATAGCCAGTTGACCGAAGAACAACAACTGCAGAGTGGTCTTTCACCAGACCTGATACGTCTCTCAATCGGCCTTGAACATCCTGACGACCTGATCGAAGCCCTTGATGAGGCGCTTCAGAGAGTGGCAACTAAACCGTAACCATGAAAAACGAATACAAGAACATCTCTGTCATTCTTGCTGATACCCAGTATTTAACCAATGAAGCGATACACTCCATGTTGAGGCCCCTTTTCCAAACCTTCCATACTGTATCGACAAAGGCCGATCTGCAACAGTATCTGCAAAAGGAGACCATCGCGCTCATCATCACCGATGATCTCCTTTTCGATTTTGATTCAATCAATGATCTTGCTGATCTGAGAAAAAAGCACCAGGAGACAGGAATCGTTGTGTTGACAAACTCCTTGACAAATGTAAAAATAAAGGAATTAAATGATATCGGCATCAGAAATATTGCACTGAAAACCGATGATCGCGAAGAGATTTTTCATGCTGTTGACGCTGCACTGAAAGGAAAGAAATATTATTCTGGAAATGTGCTGGATATTCTTCTGAAAAAGGAGGCACCTTTTGAGGATGCCAGCATTCTTACCACTTCAGAAATCGAAATAGTTCGTTTGATTGCCGGTGGGCTTTCAACAAAAGAAATTGCGACAAAACGACATATCAGTTTTCATACCGTCATGACACACAGAAAAAACATTTTTCGCAAACTCGGCGTTTCAAGCAGTCCGGAACTGCTCATGTATGCCATAAAAGCGGGATTGATCGACAATATTGAATACCATATCTGACCATACCCTGTTTATGGTATATCAGATGCCTGTTTAACGGGATTTACAATTATGTATTTATTAACGATGTTGAAGGTCATTACAACCACCTAAATAATCAACAGCTATGGGACGTATTGCAAAAAAATTGACCGATCTTATCGGAAACACACCACTTCTTGAGCTTGGAAATTTCAATCGTGAACATGATGCCCTGGGCACGATTATTGCCAAACTTGAATACTTTAACCCGGGCGGAAGTGTCAAAGACCGTATCGGTTTTTCAATGATCGACAAAGCTGAAAAAGAGGGCTTGCTGAATAAAGAGAGCATCATTATTGAGCCGACAAGCGGCAATACCGGTATTGCTCTGGCATTTATCGCCGCAGCCAAAGGATACCGCCTGATACTCACGATGCCTGAAACCATGAGTCTCGAACGCAGGAATCTGCTCAAGGCGCTTGGCGCAGAGCTGGTTCTGACACCTGGCCCTGAAGGTATGGTCGGAGCCATCAGAACTGCCGATGAACTGCACGCGGAATATCCAAATTCTTTTGTTCCGCAACAGTTCAAAAACCTTGCAAATCCTGAAATTCATCGCAAAACAACGGCAGAAGAGATCTGGAATGATACCGACGGAAAGGTTGATTTCTTTGTCAGCGGCGTAGGCACGGGTGGTACGATAACCGGTGTCGGAGAAGTACTCAAAGCGCGGAACCCCGAGGTAAAGATCGTCGCTGTTGAACCCTTCGATTCACAGGTTATTGCCGGCGGTAAACCTGGACCACACAAAATACAGGGTATCGGCGCCGGTTTTGTGCCGGATATTCTTAACACTTCCATTATCGATGAAATTATCCCGGTTAAAAATGAAGATGCCCTTCGTACCGGCCGAAAACTGGCCAAAACCGAAGGACTTATTGTGGGTATTTCTTCCGGCGCAGCCGTGTATGCCGCTTTACAGCTTGCACTGCGTGAGGAAAACAAGGGCAAACGGATTGTCGTCATCCTGCCGGATACTGGAGAGCGGTACCTCTCCACGCTGCTCTACCAGTTTGACAGTGAACCAGTCAATATTTGAACATAATTTTATCAATACGGAGCACCATCCGACAGAGGGAGATTATAAATAATGCAGACCAACAACGGCGATATCATTGAAGAGGCGATCAAGCTTTTATCGAGCCCTGCTGATGATAGTGAAGGTGACTATTCCGGGCAGCACGAATATCTGCTGCCCTCTATTGAAAAGCTCAAAGAGATTGTCGAACTCCTCAGGTCAATACTCTTTCCAGGGTATTTCGGCGGACCCGTATTGCGTCGCCAGTCGCTTCAACATTTTCTCGGTGTCAGGGTTGAAAAACTCTACGGATTGCTTGCTGAACAGATTCTCAGCGTTCAGCATTTCGACACAGAAAACAACAGTGCTGCCAATGCCTCTGAAAAAGCTGCTGAGATCGCCCGTCAATTCATAGGAATTCTTTCGGAGATCAGGAAGAAATTATGGACTGACGTCAAGGCCATCTACGACGGAGACCCGGCGGCAAAAAACTATGGTGAGATCATCTTCTGCTACCCTTCCATCAGGGCAATGGTCAACTACCGCTCAGCTCACACCCTGCTGTCGCTTGGCGTGCCCCTGATTCCGAGAATTATTACTGAAATGGCCCATTCGGAAACCGGGATTGACATTCATCCCGGCGCTCACATCGGAGACTATTTTTCAATTGATCATGGCACCGGTGTCGTCATCGGTGAAACCTGCATTATCGGCAGCCACGTCCGACTCTACCAGGGAGTAACCCTTGGCGCAAAGAAGTTTGCCCTCGATGAACACGGCAACCCGGTCAAGAATCTGCCTCGCCACCCAATTATTGAGGATAACGTCGTCATTTACTCAAACGCCAATATTCTTGGCAGAATAACCATCGGCAAAAACTCTGTTATCGGTGGCAACGTGTGGCAGACAAAAAGTGTACCGCCCAATTCAAGAGTCTTGCAGCAGATCGCTGTTGAAAGCAGTTTTACCGACGGTCTCGGCATTTGAAAGATCACGTTAATCGATCACTTTTTAACCATTGAATTAAACCATGAACGCACAACCCGAATCAAACAGTTATCTCCAGCGCAGCGTGACAACCCATGTAGCGAGAAATCTGGCCAATACGACCAAGACTCCTCCTCAGATGAACTCCATAACCCCGAGGTGGCTCCTGAAACTGCTCCCGTGGGTTCACGTCTCTTCTGGTACCTATCGCGTTAACCGGACAAAAATTGAGCTCCAGAAACCCGAACGTATCGGCATTGATTTTCATGACGGTATAGCCTCGTTCAGACCTTCAGCACTAAAAAGTATTCCACTCTTTGCATCGTTTAACGATGATATTATTGGTCGCATTGCAAGCAAGTTTGTGCTTGAAGAGGCCGAACTTGGCAACACCCTGATTCTTGAAGGCGAAGAACGTCATAAAATCTTCATTATAGCGAATGGGCAAGTCGAAATTTTAAGCAAGGGACTTCATGGTGAAGATCTCCGTATCGCCCTGCTTTCAGAGGGAGAGTATTTCGGTGAAGAAGAGCTTGTTTCAGAGAAACCATCCTCAGTCACGATTCGTACCATCACCCCTGGCTCATATTTTTCGATCTCAAGCGTTGATATCGAAAAATTACTGAGAGAATCACCATCCCTGAAGGAGTCATATCAGAAAGCGGTAGAAGAGTACCTCAAAATACGCTCTACCGTGAACAAACACGGTGAAAAACATATTGACCTTATTGCCGGATTTGAGGAAAATGTTGAAATCCCGGAAACCTATGTAGATTATTCGAACAAACCTCGCGAATACTCGCTGCAGGCCATCCAGACCGTCGTACGAGTCCATACACGGGTCTCCGACCTCTACAACGAACCCTTCAACCAGATCGAGCAGCAGATGCGTCTGACGATTGAGGGCATCAAGGAGCGTCAGGAGTGGGAGTTCATCAACAACCGGGAGTTCGGTCTGCTCCACTCCGCAGATCCCGGCCAGCGCATCAGCACCCGCTACGGAACTCCGACCCCGGATGATCTTGACGATCTGCTCACCAAAGTGTGGAAGAAACCGGCATTCTTTATTGCTCATCCCAAAGCAATTGCGGCCTTTGAACGCGAATGCACCTGGCGCGGCGTTCCTCCACCGACAATCAACCTTTTTGGAACTCCAGTCCTGACCTGGCGCGGCGTTCCTCTTGTTCCATGCGACAAGCTTGAAATCAACAAAAACAGCAAATCCGGTCATGGCACAACCAATATCATCCTTGTGCGTGTCGGTGAAAATGAGCAGGGTGTAGTTGGACTGCACCAGGCTGGGATTCCCGGAGAGATCAGCCCGAGCCTTTCTGCAAGACTGATGGGACTCGACAAACTGGGTGTCGCTTCCTACCTGCTGACCCTCTACTCATCATTGGCAGTACTGACTGATGATGCTCTCGCGATACTTGAAAATGTCGAAGTGGGCTACTATCACGATTACGAACATCGCACCTCCGGAACCAAAGTAAAATAAAAGAACTCTTTGACAACCCGTCATGGCAGGCTCTCAACGTGTCTGCCATGAATTCACAATTGTTTATCTTATGCCAGGAGCAGATCAACATCCGAACATCACAGGTGCCGAAAGCGAATCGCTGAATCCGACCTTTATTGCTCAGCTTGCAAGCCGTCTCTTCAATGAAGTCCCGGAGGCTGGAAGCATCCCGAGAAACGAACGCGATGCCTCAGAAGCGCCATCCGCAGTAACCTCCACGCCAAGCGATAAAATAACATACCTCAGCACACAGGATTCTGTCGATTTCCCCTCCAGTGCCGATTCAGCACTGCCTGTGCACGATTTTTATTTTTTGCCGAAAAGACAAGAAAAAGAGCCGGAACCACTTGGACACCATGCCAATAAACTGACCGAACAGCAGAACTATTCAGAAAGTGAAAATGGATCGAATGGTCTTGAGCAGCTTTTGCGGCGTTCACTGCCTGTACAGACTGATGAAAATGAATGTTACGCTGAAAAGCTCTACAGGGAGTTCACCGAGCAACAGGGCAGTCCCGTCATGGAGGTCGTTTTTCAGGCTCTTCGCGGTAGCGCCGAGTCGCCTGCCCAGCCGGGCTTTGATCGATTACCCGTTACTCAACCTGAGTCTCCAGGAAAAGCGCCAGCTCCGGTCTGGCCGAACAGCGCCTTCAGCATCCCGGATTCTCCCTCAGAACCATACTATTTCCTGCGTGAACCACAACAGCCGATCCATCAGGCAGAAGGGTTTGATGTCGCCACCATTCGCAAGGATTTTCCGGTCCTGCATCAGAAAATTCACGGCAAACCACTTGCCTGGTTCGACAACGCCGCCACTACACAAAAGCCGTTGAGCGTCATCAACGCTGTCGCTCACTTCTACGCCACGGACAATTCGAATATCCATCGCGGGGCGCACACCCTTGCAGCACGCGCAACGGACGCTTACGAAGGCGCACGCGAAAAGATCAGGCAATTCATAGGCGCTGGCTCAACCTCAGAAATCATCTATGTCAGGGGCACTACCGAGGGTATCAACCTTGTAGCACAAACCTGGGGAAGAAAGTTTCTCCAGCCGGGAGATGAAATTATTCTCTCGATTCTTGAGCATCATGCCAATATCGTTCCGTGGCAGATGGTAGCCCAGGAGAAAGGGGCGCGCATCAAGGTGATACCGGTCAACGATCGGGGCGAAATCATCCTGGAAGAGTACACCAAACTGCTCGGGCCACGCACAAGACTCGTTTCACTGACACAGGCTTCGAACGGACTTGGAACCATTCTGCCTGTCAGGGAGATGATTCAACTGGCCAAACGCTATGACGCCAGAGTGCTTGTTGATGGAGCCCAATCTGTTGCCCACATACCGGTCAATGTGCAGGATCTTGATGCAGACTTTTTTGTCTTTTCAGGCCATAAAATCTTTGCACCGACGGGTATCGGTGTCGTCTATGGCAAAAAAGAGCTGCTTGAGGTGATGCCGCCATGGCAGGGCGGCGGCAACATGATCAAAGATGTACGCTTTGAAGAGACCATTTACAACGAAGCCCCGGCAAAATTTGAAGCTGGAACACCTTCAATCGGCGACGCCATCGGCCTTGGAGCTGCTCTCGACTACGTCCGAAAAATCGGTATTGAGAATATAGCTCAATACGAGCACGAGCTGACTGAATACGGCACCGAGCGGCTTATTCGGATTCCCGGTCTTCGTCTTATCGGAACGGCAAGAAACAAGGTGGGCGTACTCTCCTTTGTGCTGAACAATCTGCCGAACGATGAGGTTGGGAAACTGCTTGACCGCGAAGGAATTGCCGTCCGCACTGGGCACCACTGCACCCAGCCATCATTGCGCCGGTTCGGTGTTGAGGGAACCGTGAGGCCGTCGCTGGCCTTCTACAACACGAAAGATGAAATTGACCGGCTTGCCGATGTCATCAACCATATTCAGAGGAGATAACCAGGTACTCTTTCAAAACGCAACGTTGATCATGAAAATGTTGCGTTTTGAAAAGAAAGAGGAAAATAACGGTTATCTTTTGCCTGATTTTTTCCTGAAAGCAAAACAGATTTCATGCAGTTCGAAACCCTTGCCATCCATGACGGACAAGCCCCAGACCCCCATACCGGCTCTGTAACCGTTCCTGTTTACCAGACATCCACATTCGGACGTGACAGCCTCGATCATCGCAGTGATTTTTTCTATTCGAGAATCGGCAACCCGACAAGAAAAGCGCTCGAAGCATCCCTTGCCCTGCTTGAAAACGGCAAGTTTGGTCTCGCCTTTGCCTCTGGAGTGGCGGCAACCATGGCGGCGCTGCAGGTGCTGAAACCCGGCGACCACATTGTTGCGGGCAACGACATTTACGGCGGAAGCTACCGCATTTTCGAGCAGCTCATGAAACCATGGGGCGTGACCACCACCTATACCGAAAGCGAAGCAACAGAGAGTTATGAAGCTGGCATAACACCTGCGACGAAGCTGATCTGGATTGAAACTCCAAGCAATCCACTGCTCCAGCTCTCAGACATCAAGGCGCTTGGCAAGCTTGCCAAAGAGCGCGGCATCCTGCTCGCAGTGGACAACACCTTTGCCAGTCCCTATTTCCAGCGGCCGCTTGAACTTAGCGCCGACATTGTCGTGCACAGCACCACCAAATACCTTGGCGGCCACAGCGATGTCATCGGCGGCGCCGTGGTGACTTCAGACTCGGCGATACACACCACCATCAAAAACTATCAGGGCGCTGCAGGGGCAGTTCCCGGCCCCTGGGATTGCTGGCTTATTCTCCGTGGATTGAAAACACTGAAAATCCGCATGAAGGAGCATGAGGCGAGCGCCATGCACCTTGCCGGGATGCTTGAACGACATCCGGCAGTGGATCGTGTCTTTTACCCCGGGCTCACTTCACACCCGCAGCATGAACTGGCAAAAGAGCAAATGAGCGGGTTTGGCGGGATGGTGACCTTTGCCCTGAAAGATGGCCTTCCGGCAGTCGAGCGGTTGATCGCGAAAATCAAACTCTTTGTGCTGGCCGACAGCCTTGGGGGTGTTGAATCACTCATCTCCTCGCCTGCTAAAATGACACTCTGGGCTCTCTCAAAGGCTGAGCGGGAGCGGAGAAAATGCACCGACAACCTGGTACGTCTCTCTATCGGCCTGGAAAATGCAGAAGACCTTGAGGATGATCTACTTAACGCCCTTGAGCCATAAGTTGATGAAAAAATATTTCAAAAGAGGCAACCTAAAGAAATAGTGAAGAAATGTCATAAATGATTACTATTGACCTGAACGGACAACAACAACCACTTCCTCCCGGTTCGACCGTCATTGATCTTCTCTCGATCATTGGTTCAGACGGGAAAAGCGTGGCTGTCGTTATTAATGATCATATCATTCGTCCCGAAAACCGCCCCTCACACCTGCTACAGGAAGGGGATCGGGTTGAGCTCCTGATTTTTGCCGGCGGTGGTTAACTGATTACTTTTATTATGGATTTATTGCAGATCGGCTCATATACCTTCTCTTCACGACTGATTCTTGGAACAGGAAAATTCAGCAATGCCACAGTGATGCTTGATGCCGTGAGAGCCTCAGGGGCACAACTCGTGACCGTAGCGTTGCGCCGCTTCAACCGGGAACAGGCGGAAGATGACCTTTTTGGCCCCTTGTCGGCCATTGAGGGAATCACGCTCATGCCTAATACCTCAGGCGCATCAACCGCTGCAGAGGCTGTGCGTGCGGCCCGTATCGCCCGCGAACTCTCAGGGAGCCCCTTTATCAAGGTGGAAATTCATCCGAACCCGCAACACCTGATGCCTGACCCCATCGAAACCTATGAAGCTTGCCGGATTCTGGCACAAGAGGGGTTTCTGGTGATGCCCTATATTGCCGCAGACCCGGTCCTGGCCAAGAGGCTTGAGGAGGTTGGCTGCGCGTCTGTGATGCCGCTCGGCTCGGCTATCGGCAGCGGACAGGGGCTTGCAACGTCGGAGATGCTCAACATTATCATCCGTGAAAGCGGCATTCCGGTTATTGTCGATGCCGGTCTGCGCTCCCCTTCCGAGGCGGCACACGCCATGGAAATGGGATGTGAAGCGGTACTGGTGAACAGCGCTGTAGCAGCAGCAGGAAAGCCGCCAGTAATGGCAGAGGCTTTCGCGGAGGCTGTTGCGGCTGGAAGAAAAGCATTCATGGCCGGACTGATGCAGAAAAGCGGTTCAGCCGTGGCAACAAGTCCTCTCACCTCTTTTCTTGGAACATTCTGATGAAAGCTCTACCGGAATGGCTTTCAGACAATCGTGACACGACGGCCCTTGCCGCCATGCTGTCACCTGCATCATCTCAATCCATTGAAACTCTTGCCGCTGAATCGAGAGCAATCACCCTGCGCCGTTTCGGACGCACCATGACCCTCTACGCTCCCCTCTATCTCTCGAACTACTGTTCAAGCGGCTGCGCCTACTGCGGCTTTGCTTCCGACCGCAAGACGCCGCGCCACCGTCTTGAACCTGATGAGATCCGACGGGAACTGGCCGCCATGAAAAAACTTGGCATCAGCGATATTCTTCTGCTCACCGGTGAACGCACTGCCGCTGCCGATTTCGACTATCTTCAGAGGAGTGTTGCCATCGCGGCTGAGGAGATGCCGCGAGTCTCGGTTGAGGCATTCCCGATGAGCGTCAGCGAATACAGGGCACTTGCTGACTGCGGCTGCACCGGTATCACGATCTACCAGGAGACCTACAACCGTGAACGCTACGAAACACTGCACCGCTGGGGCCCTAAAAAAGATTTTATCGCCCGCCTTGAAACTCCTGCCCGTGCGCTTGAAGGGGGGATAAAATCCGTCGGGCTCGGTGTACTGCTCGGCCTTTCCGATCCGGTTGAAGATGCCCTGAGCCTCTATCGCCATGTTCGACACCTCGGGCGCACGTACTGGCGTGCCGGCATGTCCTTATCGTTTCCGCGCATGAGACCACAGACCGGCGGTTATGAGCCTCCCTTCCCGGTTGACGATCTCCTGCTCGCCAGAATCATCTTTGCCTTTCGCATTGCTCTTCCCGATACGGAACTGGTGCTCTCAACGAGGGAGAGCGCAACGTTCCGTGACGGCATGGCGGGACTTGGAATTACCAGAATGAGCATCGAGAGCAGAACCACTGTTGGTGGATATTGTGAGAGTGAGAACGAAGAGAGCAAGGAGAAAACAGGCAAGGGACAATTTGAAATATCTGACGACCGCACCGCCAAAGAGTTCTGTGCTGCCCTGCGCCGTCAGAACATTGAACCGGTCTTCAAAAACTGGGAACTCTCCTATAACGGCCCATCATCCAGCATAACACTGGCAACGCAACCAGAAAAAGAACAACCATGCCACTGAACGACACCCTGAATGACAGCCAGCTCGAACGTTACGCCCGCCATATTGCACTACAGGAGATCGGCGAAAAGGGACAGGTGAAGCTGCTCAAGGCAAGGGTGCTGGTCATCGGCGCCGGTGGACTCGGCTCCCCGGTCGCCTTTTATCTCGCAGCAGCAGGAATCGGCACCATCGGACTCATGGATGGTGACAAGGTTGATCGCAGCAACCTTCAGCGACAGATTCTGCACACCACCGACTCAATCGGAGTTGACAAGGTAACCTCAGCAAAACATCGGCTTCTCGACCTTGATCCTGACCTGAAGCTCACCCTTTACCCGTTCCGGCTCACTGCTGAAAACGCACCGGAGATTCTTGCGCCTTACGACTTCGTCATCGACGCCACCGACAACTTTGACTCAAAATTCCTGATATCAAGAGCCTGCCACAACGCAGCAAAACCTTACTCCCACGCAGGGATCAGAGAGTTTTATGGTCAGACCATGACCGTCCATCCCGGAACTACCGCCTGCTACCACTGCCTCTTTCACGAAGAGGGAGTGCCTGCCGCCAGCATCCCAAAAGGACCACTCGGTGCCGTGCCCGGCATCATCGGCTCCATCCAGGCCACGGAAGCCATAAAAAACATCCTCACCATTGGCACGCCACTCATCAACACTTTGCTGACCTGCGACACCCTCACCATGACCATCCGCAAAATCCCCCTTCACCGAAACCCAACCTGCCCTCTCTGCTCTTAGGAAACGGATTGCGGGAGAATCTCCCATGGATCGGCAAGTATCACCAGCAGGTCACCGGGTTGTGCGTCGGCCATGATCTGCTTCACTGCTTCTGCTTTGTCACGTTCTGTGGTTATAACGTCTTGAGAGACTCCCTGAGCAAGCAAACACATCCTGCCGTATTCAAGCATCTTTTTTATAGGGTCATCACCAGCCCATTCGATGTTTTTGTGCACGCGATCAGAGTCGCATCCAAGAACAAAATAATTAAACGTACGAGCCAGATATAGTGCCGTTTTATCCAGATGTGTACGATGCCGATTGCCGATATTAAGATTCAGCAGGCGACGTCTACCTGTAACCTGCAGTTTTGAAACCATCTCGCATAACTCCCGAACACCATCAGGATTATGAGCGAAGTCCAGCAATACCTGAAACTCATAACCTTCGATGAAGTTAAAACGACCTGGATTCTGTTCCGGAGTGTTTGAAAAGGTTGCCAGTGCTTTTCTAATAATTTCTGTCGGAATACCTTGCGCCCATGCAAGAGCTGCGGCAAATAGAGCGTTTATTTCATTAAAACGCAGCAAACCGTTCATGGTAGCAGGAATTTCTTTCAAGGATATTAATGGAGACTGTACAGCTCCTTCAGCCAGAAAAATCCATGAGGCTCCGTTGTATTCCTCAGCAAAGACGCCAGCACCGCCTTTACTGAGATGCTCCTGCAGCGCAGGAATGGATGAATTTCGGGCCACAAGAATATGCTGTTGAGCACTGGTATGTTCTCGCATCGCCAGGCACAACAGGTCTTCAGCGTTGATGACAATAGCCTTGGATGCACGCTGCAGCACCCCGGCCTTTAGCCTGGCCATTTCCTCTATGCTGTTGATCCCGTCAACACCGATATGGTCATCCTGAATATTCAGAAGCGCAGCAACATCATAGCGGTCACAAGGATGACCGAAGACAATAAGGCCCTTGCGCGGCATCTCAATTACCGCTGCTTCCACAGAGGAATCTTCCAGCAGGATACGGGCACCAGGATAACCGGAAAGATTATCGTCAGAAATGATGTCGTGCCCAATCCACACGCCACTGGTGGTACAGACTCCGGAGTTCTTGCCTGCGGTCATCCATATATGATGCAGCATAAGCGCAGTTGTACTCTTGCCATTTGTACCGGTAATTGCAGCAGTAGGAATACGTGCGGGCTTTTCCCGGAACAACCAGTCGATGATTTCACCGTTGATGTCGCGATCAGGGGCGCTGATCCAATGCGGACGAAAGCCTGGCTGAGCGTTAACCTCAAGAACTTTACCACCAACCTCACGCCAGGATCTGGCAATATCAGGGCATAAAAAATCAACTCCAGCAATATCAATGCCCACCAATCGGGCAGCACGCTCGGCAACACTCCTGTTGTCAGGGTGCACCATTGCCGTCACATCCACGGCAGTCCCTCCTGTACTGATGTTGGCCGTATAGCGCAGGCGAACAAAACGCCCTTTATCCGGGACACTCTCCGGAATAAGCCCCTGCTCCCGAAGACAGCGCCTGGCCTCATCATCCAGAGTGAGAGCGATCAAAAGGCTGCGCTTTCCAGTACCACGTCGGGGATCAGTATTAACCTCTTTGACCAAAAAATTTATATTGTTTATACCGTCACCGATGACTCCTGCAGGAATCCGCCGGGTAGCCATCAAGAGTTTTCCACCCACCACCAGCATCCTGTGGTCTTCGCCCGCAATCTGCTTCTCAACAATTACTCCGCCCGGACTAAATTTGAACGCGTTATCGAACGCGTAGTATAAGGCATCCTTATCTCCAATAGCCGGGACAACCCCTGCACCCTGATCCTGGTCTGAGGGTTTGACAACCACTGGCCAACCGAGCTGTGTGGCACGAGCGAGAGCTTGCTCCCGGTTAAAAACCATGAAACCAGGCGGCACCGGCACACCATTCTGCTGTAAAAATGGTGTTGCCTGAAATTTATTGCGCGCAATACGAGCTGCGATAACACTTGTGCTATCTGTAAAGCTGCTGTCCATGCGTAACGCATTGATACCCCATCCTAGACGTATCGTTCCTGTCGAAACAGAAACAGAAACAGGTATTCTGCGTTGACTCGCCGCCATCGCAAAGCGCATTGAATTGGGAGATAGACCACCGGGCTGAACCTTGAGGAGCCACTCATCGAATTCCTTAGACAGCTTTCCGAAACCCTCTGAGATAGAGCCGGGCTGCGCCCAGCATAACAGATGACGCAGGGCAAACTGCAATGCACTTTTGAAAATCGGCTCACGCTCCCAGGGCAGAGCAAGGATAATTGAATGACCGGATACCGAAACTACCCTCCCCTCCCCAACGGGGTCTCTTGCCCAGCGCTGGAATGCAATGGTCAACGCTGCTGCCCAGCGAGCCAATGAAAAAGTCACGTCCGACGCAACAAGAAAAGCATCAGGCCAATCCTCAGAGCCGATACCAAACAAAGGTTCTGCAAGTCGAAGCAATAGCGCCTGATCTCGGATATAGTCATCCGGAATTGCCCAGTCCTCAATCACATCATGAAATCGCAAGGTAAGCATTACCGTTTTACCGGACAAACCAGCATAAGCGCCTCGATAAAACCTCAGATTCTCTATCGTAACTATTGAAAACAAGGGGAACCTAAGTTGATCGATTTATAAAAAAATAAACGTTAAAAGAGTCCGACAACCCGAAAATACAAAAGTTTGAAGGGAATAAAGCCCTATGGACTAATATTGTATTGATCCGTTTTGGATTGAAATCAGGCCCCCGCATGGATGATTATTTTGTCCGCCTGATTTTCGTGAAATCTTTCGCAATAACCATTGTTATTTATTATACTTCATGTTGGTTAACATCTGTTAAGATACCGTACCTGCAAAAGAGTGGTTCAATCAACAGCTAACACCTTTTCTCTTAT
>CAISRC010000019.1 GCA_903887845.1 uncultured Chlorobiaceae bacterium | reverse complement strand
CGCACGGCCGATTTCAAGCCCACGGAGTGACTTCTGCAACGCCTCCCTGAAGTTTCTTCCGAAAGCCATAACTTCACCAACGGACTTCATCTGGACACCAAGACGGGCATCAACATTCTTGAACTTTTCAAAATCCCAGCGAGGAATCTTGACCACACAATAATCAATAGCCGGCTCGAAACTTGCCGGAGTGGTTTTTGTAATATCATTGAGAATCTCATCAAGCCTGTAACCTACCGCCAGTTTGGCTGCCACCTTGGCAATAGGAAAGCCGGTTGCCTTTGATGCCAGCGCTGAACTGCGCGACACACGGGGATTCATCTCAATCACAACGATACGGCCGTTCACCGGATTAATGGCAAACTGAATGTTGCTTCCACCAGTCTCGACGCCGATCTCCCGAATGATTCTGATTGAGGCATCCCGAAGCTCCTGATATTGACGATCCGTAAGCGTCTGAGCCGGAGCCACAGTAATGCTGTCTCCGGTATGCACCCCCATCGGATCAACGTTCTCAATCGAGCAGACAATAATTACATTATCAGCCAGATCACGGATAACCTCAAGCTCAAATTCTTTCCAGCCGATCAGACACTCCTCAACCAGCACTTCACTGATAGGACTTTCCGTAAGCCCTCTACGCACCGCTTCATAATAGTCGGCTTTTGTCTCAGCAAAACCGCCGCCAGTGCCACCAAGCGTAAACGAAGGGCGAATAACAATCGGAAGACCAATCTCGTCAAGAGCCTCTCTTGCCTCTTTTTCGTTGCGCACAAAAACACCTTTGGCCATTTCAAGGCCGATTTTCTTCATCGCATCGCTGAAAAACTCACGATTTTCAGCTTTTCTGATTGCACGAAGCTTGGCGCCAATAAGTTCAACTCCGTTGCGTTCAAGAATACCTGACTCAGCCAGACTGACCGCAATGTTCAGAGCCGTCTGACCGCCCATAGTCGGCAAAAGCGCATCGGGTTTTTCACGTTCGATAATTTTCTGCACATATTCCGGTGTAATGGGCTCAATATAGGTCGCATCCGCAAACTCTATATCAGTCATAATCGTCGCCGGATTACTGTTGACCAGCACCACACGGTAACCATCCTCCTTGAGAGCACGGCACGCCTGGGTACCGGAATAATCAAATTCACAAGCCTGACCGATCACGATCGGACCGGCGCCAATCACTAAAATGGACTTGATATCTTCCCGCTTTGGCACTTTTTTTCGGGTTTAATACTTGGTAAGCTTTAAGACAGGTAATGTACAAAATATTTCACGAGTTTTGTTCCCCCATGCGGAGGCAAACTACTCGACAACACGGATCGGCTCCTGATGAAACCCTCCCGACTCCCTTCTCAGCCATGCGGTCACCTCCTTTGGTTGCCCATTCATCAAGGCAATGATCAGCAACGTATGACCCGAGTGGGCGAAATCCACATCATGAAGTGAAGGAATGGCCGGAGAATTGATGTGGGAATGATAAGATCCAATAATATCATACCCATATCGTGCCGCTTCCCGCTCTACCTCAAGATACTCCTGATGGGTAATCTCAAAACCCTGCTCTTTGCCAAAATAGAGGCTGTTCCTGCAGGGAGCCACCTCATAGACAATGTTTTCAATATTTCCCCTGTGATCATTCTCCCTTATTCCAACAAGCAGCCCGCAACATTCATAAGGCAACTCCCGAAAAGCCTGCTCCTGAATAATCTCAAATTTACGCCGGAAAAGTTTCATAGTACAAGTCCCCTGACCCCAATGTCTGTACGATGATATGCGCCGTCAAAACTGATCTTTTCAACGATATCGTAAGCACGGGCAATGCTCTCTCTGAGGGTTTCGCCAAGTGCTGTGACCGAAAAAACCCTTCCGCCCGCTGTGACAAGCTGCCCGCCTTCGCTCGCCGTACCAGCATGAAAGACCATGCAATCCTCCATTTCAGCAATATCATCTGCAAAAGTAATCCTTTTGCCGGTTTCATAATGATCGGGATAACCCCCCGAAGCGATCACAACCGTTGCAGCCGATTTCCGGTGCATCTCGAACTGTACCTCATCAAGCGTTCCATCAACACTTGCCTGAAGAGCTGTCACAAAGTCACTTTTTAACAACGGAAGCACCACCTGGGTTTCAGGATCGCCCAGACGAGCGTTGTACTCAACAACAAAAGGCTCTCCCCTGTCAATCATCAGTCCGACGTATAAAAAACCGGTGTAAGGAAAACCCTCTTCAGCCATACCCTTGAGGGTCGGCCTGATAATTCGCTCCTCAACCTTCAGCATAACCTCTGGAGTCACTATAGGAGCAGGGGCATACGCTCCCATGCCGCCGGTATTTTTGCCGGTATCTCCGTCACCGATACGCTTGTGATCCTGGGCTGGCAGAAAAAGGCGATAGACGTGACCATCAGTCAAGGCAAACACGCTCGCTTCCTGACCCTGCAGGAACTCCTCAATGACCACCTCATTTCCGGCATCACCGAAAATACGATCTTCAAACAACTCCCTGATTGCCTTCAGCGCATCCTCCTTCCCGGAGGCAATAAAAACCCCTTTCCCTGCACAAAGACCGCTTGCCTTGATCACCAGAGGGTATAAAGTCTCCGGGGAGCCGATAAAGCTGCCTGCCGCATGAGCATCCCGAAAAACACGGTAGCCAGCCGTAGGAATAGCGTGACGCCGCATAAACTCTTTGGAAAACACCTTGCTTGACTCAAGACGGGCTGCCGCCTGTGAAGGACCAACAACCGGCATCTGCGCGTCACGGAAAAGATCCACAATACCCAGTTCAAGCGGAGCCTCAGAACCGACAACAGTCAGATCAATAGAATTATCAACAGCAAACCGGAGCAGATCATCCAGCGCTGTTGCTTTCAAGGGCACATTACGGACCTTTCCGCCCATGAGAGCTGTTCCGCCGTTCCCTGGCGCTACAAAAACACTCTGTACACGTTCACTTTGTGCCACAGACCGGCAAAGGGCATGTTCACGGGCACCACTTCCTATAATCAAAACATTCATAGCGTTCACTGTGGGCACTGGCTGTATTTCATCAACTGGTTTATCTGACATGGTTTGTTAAATTATCTTGTAGACTTTTTAACCAACAGCAGTTCTATATAAGACACGCACCCTAAAATAAACAATAAAAAAATAATAATTCGTGTAGACTCACGATCCTCGATTGTCAATTATTCCTGACCACTATGCCACTCTCCCCGGTACTTTCCCGATATATACTTCCCATGGCACTGAAGCTTCTCTATGCAAGCCTCAGAATATCGATAACCCCTTCACCTTTGCAGTTGTCAGAAAAAGGAGCCATCATTGCATTCTGGCATGGAAAAATGATCGCGGGCTGGCTTCTTGCCAAAACCCTTTGTTCATCAAAAAACATTACCGCAGTTGTCAGTCTTTCTGAAGACGGACGTACTCTTGCCGACACCCTTGAGCGACTTGGTTTTTCACTGATCCGCGGCTCAAGCTCAAAGGGAGGCGATGAGGTCAAGCAAGCCATGCAGGAAGCCCTTCAGAACGGAGATATTATCGTCCTTACACCAGACGGACCACGAGGGCCGGTCAACCAGTTCAAATACGGCACCCTGCGGCTCGCTTCAGACAACCACTACCCGATTTTTTTTGCAGAGATAAGCTATGCCAAAAGATGGATGCTCAAAAGCTGGGACCGGTTTGAAATTCCAAAGCCTTTCAGCAAAACCTCAGTCAAGCTCCATCGTCTTGATCTTCCTGCGTTCAACAGCGATAACGAGCTGCAAAACTATACAAAAAAACTTTCAGATCGTCTCAGTCATGCATAATCCATTCTCCATTCTCCTCAGACCCGCTGCACTGCTCTATCGCTCTATAGTGCAGTTTCGCAATACACTTTTTGACCGCCAGTTTTTCAAATCATGGAAATCCCCTATTCCAGTTGTCTCAATCGGAAATCTTTCAGCAGGCGGCACGGGAAAAACACCTCTTGTTGACTGGGTTGTCAAGTACTATCTCTCGATCGGCTGCAAACCTGCGATTGTATCACGCGGCTACCTGAGAGAGTCAAAAGGCGTACAGCTTGTATCCGACGGCCAAAGGATTCTGCTCAGCAGCAAAGAGGCGGGCGACGAAACAGCGATGCTTGCCTGGAACAATCCTGATGCAATTGTCATTGTCGCAAAAAAAAGAGAGGATGCTGTAACGTATATCGCCAAACACTTTGCCCAAAGAGCCCCCTCGGTTATCATCCTCGACGACGCATTCCAGCATCGCCAGATTGACAGGGCGCTCAATATCGCCATCATCAATGCCGAAGAACCATTTCTCAAGGCAAAAATGCTGCCCGAAGGACGCCTGAGAGAACCGCTTAAAAATCTCTCAAGAGCTGATCTGATCGTGCTTAACAAAATCACTGATCAGGAAAAAGCTGATGCAATCATGAAAGAACTTGAAAAGAAGGGCAAACCGATTATCAAAGCCCGCCTTAAAATCGGAGAGTTGATCTGTTTTTCAGGCGAATGGAGCACATCAGATGAAGTGCTTGTTGCCGAACACCTTAACGCTCTGGCATTTGCAGGAATAGCTTCCCCGGAAGGTTTTCTCGAGAGCCTCAGAAAAGAGGGAATAAACGTTGCTGCACACCGCTTTTTCCACGACCATGAGCCATATAGTGTAAAAAAACTGCGTTCAGTACGCCGCGAAGCTGAAGAAAAAGGTCTATGTCTCATTACAACGGAAAAAGACTACTTCCGCATGCTCGGGCGTCCAGAACTCATACGGATCCTTGCCACCATGCCCTGTTATTACCTGAAAATCGAAACAGACATCTTTGATGGCAAGGAAACCATGCAATCCATGCTGAAAGCCGTTATTGGCAAATAAGCAGCAGAGTACACAAGATAAACCGCGATCATGGGCAAGCGGAAATAGCTCACCCTACTCCTTCACAATACTGGAGATTGTCTTGAACCGATCTCCCTCGGCCACACGCAACAGTTCAAAAAGAGCCATTTCGGTACTGGTCAGAGAAGCTCCGGCTTTTTCAATACATCGAATCCCGAGAAGCCTGTTTTCTTCGGTTCTCGATGAAACACAATCCGTCACCAGATGAACATTGTAACCAAACTCGATAAGCTCAACGGCTGTCTGATACACACAGACATGGGTTTCCATACCTGCAACAAGAATATCGTTACGGTTGAATGAGCGAAGACGCTTCATGAACTCAGGTGTTCCACAACAACTGAATGAAATTTTTTCAACAGGAAGAGTGCCGGGCAGCAGCTCCTTCAGAGAGTCAACCGTACGGCCAAGACCTTTCGGATACTGTTCGGTCAAAAGAACCGGTACATCAAGAATCGTACAGGCTCTGAGCAACTTGTTTATATTTCTTTCCAGGGCATCCGGTTGAAAAACAGACTTGGCAAGTCTGCCCTGCACATCAATAATCAGGAGAAGTGTTTCTTTGGGAGTAATCATAGCAAGAGCTTGTTCAATGAAAAAAATCAGACCAAAAATACGTCATTGCAATACAGAAAGAAAAAAAATACATTAACACAAGAGCAATAATAATTTTTATTTCTTCCAATAATGACGCGAGAAACCATTGACAGCAATTTAAAACGCGTCGGCGTTCTTCTTTCAGGGTGCGGCTTTCTTGATGGTTCTGAAATTCATGAAGCAGTGCTCGCCCTGCTTGCTCTTGACAAAGCTGGCGCCAGGGCGTTCTGCCTTGCGCCCGACATGGAACAACACCATGTCGTCAATCATTATACTGGCAAAGAGATGCAAGACGAGTCCCGCAACGTCCTTGTTGAATCGGCACGCATTGCAAGGGGCGCCATCACCGATCTCCGCGATATCGACACCCTTGCTCTTGACGCCCTTATCCTGCCGGGAGGATACGGCGCTGCGAAAAACCTCAGCACTTATGCTTTCAAGGGTGCTTCATGCGACATCCATGCAGATGTTGCCGCTGCAATACACTCATTCTTCAAAGCAGGAAAACCACTGGGTTTTATCTGTATCGCACCAACAATAGCAGCAAAAGTACTGGGCAAGGAACATCTCGAACTGACGGTCGGCAACGACCCGGAGACGGCCGCAAACATTGAGGCAATGGGCGCGCGCCATGTCAAGTGCCCGGTCTGGAACACCCATATCAGCAAAGAGAGAAAAGTGGTCAGTACACCCGCCTATATGATGGAAACGTCAATAGGTGAAGTAGCCAAAGGCATTGAAAAACTTGTCAATGAGCTGCTCAGCCTACTCTGATCTGCGGTTTTTTTCAAAGGGAATACCTGCATCACGGGGAGCTGACGCCCTGCCGACAAACCCGGCAAGTACCACGAGCGTTATAATGTAAGGCATAGACTGCACCAACTGTGAAGGAATCCAGCCAGTCTGAAACCAGATTTCCATCGACTCAGTAGTGGCAAACAACAAACTTGCAAGGGCAGCGCCAGCCGGAGTCCATTTGCCGATAATCATGGCGGCAAGTGCGATATATCCCCGGCCTGCCGACATATTATCGGTGAAGGTGTGTTGCTGATAAACAAGAAAAGCTCCGGCAAGAGCAGCAAGTGCGCCGGAGACCAGCACGCCGGAATAGCGCATGCGATCCACATTGATTCCTGCGCTGTCAGCCGTTGCAGCACTTTCGCCAGTTGCACGCAGCCTCAGCCCGTAAGGTGTCCTGAAAAGAATCAATTGACCAGTAACAACAGAAACGACCGATGCAAGAAAAAGCGGATCCATAAAAAGAGAGGGAACCGCAATACCGGCAATCCGCTCAGAATTCATCGAGCTCCCGAAGAGAAGAGTGAGCCCGAAACGAGTCGCGCCCATAACAAGAATATTGATGGCAATACCAGCGACAATCTGGTCAGCCTTCAGTGTAACCGTAATAAAGGCAAAAAGGAACGCCACACCCAGACCACAGAGAAGAGCCAATAAAATCCCCATCACGGCTGAGCCTGTCCGATACTGGCCAAAAGCCGCACCGAATGCACCAACAAGCATCATCCCTTCAAGAGCAAGATTGACCACCCCGCCACGTTCCGAGAATGTTGCACCGACAGAGGTTAAAATGTATGGCACGGCAAGACGTGCAATTTGCAGAAGAATAACAAGAGGCTCAATGCCCATAATAAATAAGAATGAATATCCTTTCCGGTAGTTTTTCCATGCGTTTTTTAGTAAATTTCAATTCTGTTAAAAAATAGTCAACTTCACCTGTTTTATCACCATCTGCTCAAGTTTTTTTGGGTGAAACAAACAATAATTACTCCTGAAAATCATGCCAAAATCTGAGAATACCAACACAACGGCTGCCAGTAAACAATACATTTACAGTTTTTCAGGCGGCTCTTCTGAAGGTGATGCGTCCATGAAAAACCTGCTTGGAGGAAAAGGCGCTAACCTTGCTGAAATGGCTAATATCGGACTACCGGTACCTCCGGGATTCACCATTTCAACCGAAGTTTGTACGTACTATTACGACAACCAGAAAAACTATCCAAAAAATCTTTTCGGCCAGGACATTCCAAATGCGCTCGCCAAAATTGAAGAGGAGTTAGGCAAAAAATTCGGTGATGCCGAGAACCCGCTGCTGGTCTCGGTCCGCTCAGGTGCAAGGGCCTCAATGCCCGGCATGATGGACACCATTCTCAACCTCGGCCTGAATGCCGCTACCGTTGACGGCCTTGCAAGAAAATCAGGAAACCCCCGTTTTGCATGGGACTGCTACCGCCGCTTCGTACAGATGTACGGTGACGTTGTGCTTGATCTCAAACCAACCGACAAAAAACAGATTGACCCCTTTGAAAAAATTCTCGAAGCCAAAAAAGAGGAACTCGGTATAGAGCTCGACACCGAATTCACCGTCGAAGATCTCCAGGATATTGTTGGAAAATACAAAGCAGCCATTCTTGAAAAAACCGGCAAAACCTTCCCTGAAGACCCGCACGAACAGCTTATTGGAGCCATCGGAGCCGTCTTTAATAGTTGGAACAACGAACGAGCCATTGTCTACCGCAAACTGAACCATATCCCGGGCTACTGGGGCACCGCCTGTAACGTTCAGGCAATGGTCTTCGGTAACATGGGTGAAGATTGCGGTACAGGGGTTGCCTTCACCCGCGATGCAGCCACCGGCGAAAACATCTTCTACGGCGAGTTTCTTATGAATGCACAGGGAGAGGACGTTGTGGCTGGCACAAGAACCCCGCTGAAAATCGACCAGCTCAAGGCAGAAAACCCCGGTATTTACGACCAGCTCGAAGAGATCCGCTCCATTCTCGAGCACCACTACCACGACATGATGGATATTGAGTTCACCATCGAGAACAACAAGCTCTTCATGCTCCAGTGCAGGGTTGGCAAAAGAACCGGTATGGCTGCGGTGAAAATCGCCGTTGACATGTTCAATGAGAAGCTGATCGACGAAAAAGAGGCGCTCATGCGCATTGAACCCGAACAACTCAACCAGTTGCTCAGGCCTGTCTTTGACATGAAAGAGAAACAGGCCGCAGTTGCTGGCGGAAGACTCCTTGCAACAGGGCTGAATGCCGGTCCAGGAGCCGCAACCGGCAAAATCTACTTTAATGCCGTTGATGCCTACGAAGCCGGCAAGCGCGGCGAAGCAGTCATTCTTGTCCGTATCGAAACATCTCCTGAAGATATCAAGGGCATGAACGCCTCCGAAGGTATTCTTACTGCCCGTGGCGGCATGACCTCCCACGCCGCGCTGGTTGCCCGTCAGATGGGCAAAGTCTGCGTCGCAGGATGCGGAGCGCTCAATATTGACTACCAGAGAGGTGAAATGCGCGTCGCCGGAAAAGATATTGTTCTTCTCGAAGGTGACTATATCTCCATCGACGGCAGCACCGGTGAAGTCATTGCCGGAAAAGTTCCAACCAAAAACTCCGAAATCATCGAAGTCCTGGTTGACAAAACCCTCAAGCCGGAAGATGCCGAGACCTGGCCTATCTACAAACAGCTCATGGAGTGGGCCGACAAGTACCGTAAACTTAATATCCGCACCAACGCCGACCAGCCCGACCAGGCAGAAATTGCCATCACGTTCGGCGCCGAAGGCATCGGCCTCTGCCGTACCGAACACATGTTCTTCGGTGGCGAGCGTATTGATGCCATGCGCGAAATGATTCTGGCCGACGATGTTGAAGGACGTAAAATTGCTCTTGACAAGCTGATTCCATACCAGCGTGAAGACTTCTATGGTCTCTTCAAAGCAATGGGCTCCCGCCCGGTCACCATCAGACTTCTTGATCCTCCGCTGCATGAGTTCCTGCCGCACACCGACAGCGAAATCAAAGTTCTTGCCGGAAAAATGGGAAGATCTTTTGAAGAGGTAAAGGGACGCATTAACGATCTGCACGAATTCAATCCCATGCTTGGCCTTCGTGGCTGTCGCCTAGGAATCCTGCATCCTGAAATTACCGTCATGCAGGTACGGGCAATTATCGAAGCTGCCTGCAAACTGAAAAAAGAGGGCCTTGAAGTTGTCCCTGAAATAATGGTGCCACTCATCAGCACGGTCAAGGAGCTTGAAATCACCAGTGAAATTATCCACAAAACTGCACGCAGCGTCATTGCTGAACAGGGAACAGGAGTAAAATATCTGGTAGGCACCATGATTGAGGTACCACGCGCCGCGATTACCTCCGACCAGATTGCCACCGCTGCCGATTTCTTCAGCTACGGCACCAATGACCTGACACAGATGGGGCTTGGCATGAGCCGCGACGATTCCGGACAGTTCCTGCCAGTTTACCAGCAGCAGGAGATCTTTGCGCGTAATCCTTTTGAATCTCTTGATATTGAAGGTGTGGGCAGGCTGATGAGCATCTCCGCCAAAGAGGGACGTGCCGTTAAACCAGAGCTTAAACTGGGCATCTGCGGAGAACACGGCGGGGATCCTTCAACCGTCGAATTCTGCCACCAGTTAGGGCTGAACTATGTTTCATGCAGTCCTTACAGGGTGCCGATTGCCCGTCTTGCCGCAGCAAGAGCAGCACTGAAAGGCTGAGCCGACACAAAATTATTTACTCGTAATGAAAAAGGCGGCCCACCGGGTCGCCTTTTTCATTACGAATTGTGTCTGAGTCACAACTAAGTTTATTGCTGTGCTTCTATTTTCTTGAAAAACATGCATCCGCCTTCTGCGACAACATCCTTGCCAAAACAGGTGCCTGCAGCCGGATCGTTAGCCTTTGGGGTATAGCTCTGACAATCCTGACACTGTTTGCCTTTTTCAGCTTGCTTCTGATAAATAATTTCCATATTGAATTTTGCTTCTCTGTTGAGTTATAATAATCATAAAATAGTGTCCATCCTGTTTTTCACTAACCGGACGAATCCGCCAAATATAAAACAGAAACTTTTTTCTCAAAGTTTTTTTTCAAAAAAAGCAGCAGTTACCATGCTGTTCACTTACGCATTCTTATCAGGAAGGTTACCATACAGGAATATCAGGGCAAGGGCAAGATCAACACCACCTGCTAACGGCATCGAAGCTAAACGCTTATAGAAAATACACATGGAATTTAGTCATATCAACATCAGGGGAGCCAGGGTACACAACCTCAAAAACATCTCTCTCAATATCCCGCGCAACAAATTTGTTGTCATTACCGGGCTCTCAGGTTCGGGAAAATCCAGCCTTGCCTTTGACACCATTTATGCCGAAGGACAGCGTCGTTTTATGGAAACACTCTCACCTTATGCCCGACAATATATCGGCAGCATTGAACGCCCTGATGTTGACTTTATTGAGGGGCTTTCACCGGTCATTTCCATCGACCAGAAAAGCACGAACCGCTCGCCCCGTTCAACGGTTGGCACCATTACCGAAATTCATGATTTTATCCGGCTTCTTTACGCCAAGGCCGGCAGACGCTACGACCCCGTCACCGGGGCGATGCTGCAGCAGCAAAGCGAAGAAAACATCCGCGAAGCTATTCTCTCACTGCCGCATGGTACAAAAGTCCAGATACTCTCCCCCCTTGTAACAGGACGCAAAGGCCATTACCGCGAACTTTTCGAACGCCTGTTGCTCAAAGGCTTTCTCCGGGTCCGTATTGATGGAAAATACCGGGAAATGGAAAAATCCATGCAGATTGAACGTTATAAAAGCCACTCTATTGAACTGGTTGTCGATCGACTGATCATCGCTCCAGATTGCGAAGAGCGGCTGAAACAAGCCATCAGCCTTGCTATCAGCATGTCTGAGCACAAATCATCGATAATATGCGATCCGCTTGAAAGTGAATTGAAAGAGCTTACGTTCAGCACTCGCTATGCCTATTCAGACGGTTCCGTCCCGGTCGATACGCTCGCACCGAACCACTTCAGTTTCAACTCCCCTTATGG
Source organism: uncultured Chlorobiaceae bacterium (assembly GCA_903887845.1). Taxonomy (GTDB): domain Bacteria; phylum Bacteroidota; class Chlorobiia; order Chlorobiales; family Chlorobiaceae; genus Chlorobium. The sequence continues at coordinate 6,972 of CAISRC010000019.1, read as the reverse complement.
CGCATGCCCGGAGTGTAACGGCCTCGGTGAGCTCATGCAGCTTTCTGGAGAACTAATGCTGCCCGATATTTCGCTCTCTCTCAATGAAGGAGGTCTCGATCCATTTGGAAAATCCGGAAAGCGAAACCTCTGGCAGGTCATCAGAGCAATCGCCAGAGAGTTTAACTTCACCCTGGATACTCCTGTCGGCGATATTCCACAAGAGGCACTGAATATTTTGCTGGAAGGATCAGGCAGTCGCACTTTTGACGTCAGCTACACCTACTCCGGACGTGATACACTCTACCCGCAACCCTTTCCCGGAGCGGTTCCTTACGTTGAGGAAATATTAAAAAACGCCAGCACCTCCAAAATACGGGAGTGGGCGGAAAGTTACATGATCCGCCAACCCTGCCCTTCATGCAAAGGGGCAAGACTGCGCAAAGAAAGCCTGCTGGTAAAGATCAACGAGCTTAATATTGCTGAAGCAGAAGCGCTTTCCCTGCCGGAATCTCTCACTTTTTTTTTGGCGTTGCCCGAAAAGCTGACTGCAAAAGAGCGCCTTATTGCCACGCCGGTGCTGCATGAAATCGTCAAACGCCTTGATTTTCTCCTCAATGTAGGACTTGGCTACCTTTCCCTTGACAGGAGCTCACAAACACTTTCCGGAGGCGAAGCACAGCGCATCAGACTCGCCTCGCAGCTCGGCTCGCAACTCAGTGGTGTTCTCTATGTTCTTGACGAACCCAGTATCGGGCTGCACCAGCGCGACAACCACAAACTCATTACATCACTAAAACGCCTCAGAGACCTCGGCAACACGGTTCTTGTCGTCGAGCACGACAAAGACACGATGCTTGAAGCCGATGAAATTATTGATCTTGGGCCGGGAGCAGGAGAATATGGCGGAGAAATTGTCGCTCAGGGAGCGGCAGCCCTCCTTGACCCCCATTCTCTAACCGCAGAATACCTTTCCGGAACACGCCAGGTTTCTTTCAAGGGAGAGGAAAACAAGAAAACCGACGAACAACAATTCCTGCGGCTCAAAGGGTGCAAGGGAAACAATCTCAAAAACATTGACATCACCATTCCTCTCCGCTCGCTCGTCAGCATTACCGGCGTCAGCGGATCAGGAAAATCAACAATTATCAATGAAACCCTTTTCCCGATCCTTGCGCGACACTTCTACCGCTCCAAGCTGCTCACCTATCCTTATGAGAGCATTGAAGGCATAAAGCATCTCGACAAGGTTGTCAACGTCGACCAGTCACCCATCGGCCGCACACCACGCTCAAACCCGGCAACCTATACCGGCGCATTTACCTTTATCCGTGACTTTTTTACCCGCCTGCCCGAAGCGCAGATACGGGGTTATAAAGCAGGAAGATTCAGCTTCAACGTTAAAGGCGGACGATGTGAGGTCTGCCAGGGATCGGGGACAAGAAAAATTGAGATGAACTTTCTGCCCGACGTCTATGTCCGATGCGAAAACTGCAAAGGGGAACGCTATAACCGCGAAACCCTGCTGGTCAAATACCGTGGCAAATCCATTGCTGATGTGCTTGAAATGACCATCACTGAAGCTGCGGAATTCTTTGTCGACTTTCCCCGTATCCTTCGCATTCTCAACACCATGCAAAATGTCGGACTCGGCTACCTCAAGCTCGGCCAGCCATCCCCGATGCTTTCGGGTGGCGAAGCACAGCGCATCAAGCTTTCAGCCGAACTGGCCAAAATACAGACCGGCAACACCCTTTACATCCTTGACGAACCAACCACCGGTCTCCACTTCCAGGATATTCAGCACCTGCTTGAAGTGCTCCGAAAACTGGTTGACAAAGGCAACAGCGTTATCATCATCGAACACAACCTCGATATAATAAAAAACAGCGACTGGATTATTGATGTCGGGCCTGAAGGAGGCTACGAAGGGGGAGAGATTATTGCGGAAGGAACACCTGAACAGGTCGCAAAGATGGATTACTCCTATACCGGAAAGTTTTTAAAAGCGGAGATGGGGATCGTATGACATTACCTCCCAACTTGTCGCTCCTGCGGAGCTAAAAGAAACCAGCCCCGGCGGGGTAACATATTGGTAGCCACCGGCCGGGACGGCATATTGTTTGCCCCACCAAGGCTGGCACATAGACAGCCCCGGTGGGGCGACATATTGTTAGCCTTAGAGAAACTCCTCATAATAATCAAGATCCTTGTGGAAGGTCTCCTCAAGGGCGCTGAGCGAGAGAAACGCGGCTGTAATACAGAGGCCACCAACCAGCAACGCCCCCGATTCCATACCAAACATCCCCCGGAAAAACTGGAAAAGCATGGTAATCGGCACCACCATACCCCGAACAAGATTGGGTACCGTTGTGGCAACCGTTGCGCGAAGGTTGGTGCCAAACTGCTCCGCCGCAACGGTGACAAATATAGCCCAGTACCCGGCGGCAAAACCAAGAAGAGCGCAGACCACATAAAAGAATTGCGGAGTTTGACGCCCCTGCAGAAAATAGAGCGCTACCGCTCCAACAGTAAGCAGCATAAAGAGCAGAATAACTTTTTTGCGGCTTTTCAAAAGCTGACTCAGCAGGCCGCTTGAAAGATCGCCAAACACCAGTCCAAGATAGCAGTACATCACCGCATTGCCGGCAGAAACCGGCCCTGCAATACCAAGTTCCACACCAAATTCAGGCGAAAAGGTGATAAGCACACCAACCACAAACCAGATCGGCACCCCTATCATGATTGAGTTGATGTAACGGAAAAAGCGGTTACGATCGGTAAACAGAGCAAACATATTGCCGCGACTGAGACCTGTATTGACCTCCATAGCCTTAAACATGCCAGACTCAGCAACCTTTAGCCGAGCAAGAAGCAGCAGAAGTCCAAGTCCTCCTCCAATAAAAAAAGCGTTATGCCACTCATAAGTGTTGGCAACAATATTGGCAAGAATCGCTCCAGATACACCGATAGAGGCCACCAACATGGTGCCATAACCGCGAATTTTTGTATGCAGCACCTCTGACACCAGCGTGATTCCCGCCCCAAGTTCCCCGGCAAGACCAACACCGGCAATAAATCGCAATGCCGCATAAGCCGGAAGTGAAGAGACAAAACCATTGGCAATATTAGCAACAGAGTAGAGCAAAATAGAGGCAAACATGATTTTCAGCCGCCCCTTTTTGTCGCCAAGCCAGCCCCAGAGAATTCCGCCCACCAGCATTCCGATCATCTGCATATTCAGTAGATAAACCCCGTAATCGATCAACTCCCTGCCAGAAAGCCCGAACGATTTCAGACTCGGCACCCTGACAATGCTGAACAGAACCAGATCATAGATATCAACAAAATAACCCAGCGCCGCAACAATTACGGGCAAGCTGAAAATATCACGCACCGATGCATACTCCTTATGCTTCACAAAAAACTCCCTGGCTGTTTGACTTGCCGATTAAGAACCCTGTACTTTTTTGCCCCTGGTCTGAAATAAAGCTCATCACAAACGAAGAAAATGCTTCTCCACCGCAAGTACTTCCTGACTGGTTACATCACCATAAAGCGGCTGGACTGCACCGGTAATCGGCACAAGTAAATCAGGAAATATGCTGACTTCAACTCCCTGCATAATACTCTCAAAAAAAACAACCAGCCTGGTCTCCCGAGCTTGTTTTACCACAACCCCTTCAAAATCCTTAAACGGACCAGCAAGAACCCTGACCTTCTGACCCGCAGGAAGAGAGGATACCGTCCGGCTAACCGCATCGGGCTCCCTGACAAGTTTTTTGAGCCAATCAATATCTTTCTCACTGATAACAGAAGGCTTTCTGCCAATCCCGACAAACTTCACGACACCTTCAGTGTCAAGCACCTTAATATTCTCCTTATGAATATCAAGGTTGACAAATACATATCCTCTAAACAACGGTTCAGAGACTTTTTTCTTTCTGTCACTCCATTGCTTCCAGGTTTCAAGCAGCGGGAGAAAACTTGCAACTTCCTGCTCAAGCAACAGTTGGTGCACTTTTTTTTCATACCGCGAGCGAACATAGACAGCATACCACCGTAACCTCTCAACGTCATCCATTCAAACATATTATTGATTGCTAAACCAGAAAACAGGTTAATAGCACGCTCACCATTATCTCAAAACAAAGGTAACAACTCCGCATTATTTTGCAAATTGCCACCGCACCCAATAAAAAAGCCACCCGATCATCTCACGCAACGCTTTTTCCGACTGAGCAAGCGCATCAGGACTCGGCAAAAAACGCAATACTGTCAACCCGGAGTTATCATCCACCTGATAATCCACGCGAAACGGTACAACGTCAAAACCTGCCTGTTCAAATAACAGGACAGCCCGGCGGGCATGGTACGCACTGGTTACAAGAATAATTTTTTTCTTCCCCTTGCCAACACCCAGCAACTTCCCGGCAGCAACTGCTTCATCAGCAGTATTACCTACCTTTGCAGTTAAACGAATCACTCTCTGCGGAATCCCAAGCCGCACAGCCCTCCTTTCCAGTAACTCTCCCTCAGGTACCGCATCCTGCTGCCAGGGCAACTGGCCCCTGGTAAACACAATCACAGGTGCCTTTCCTGCCTTGAAAAGGTCGATGCCACCCTCAAAACGATCAACAGCGTCATTCCATTCACCAAGCGGAGCGCCATCAATCTGGCGAATCATTCCGCTCAACACCACAATGGCATCAGCATTATCTACCGCACTCACAGAAATACGTACGCTACCACCCTCAACAAACCGCATCAACCCATCAGAGACCACAGGCATACTGAACGCCCATAGCAGAAGAGCCGCATACCATATCAATAATTTTTTGCGCAAAACCAGACCAACAAGCATACACAACAGAGTAAAGCCCAGCGGCAGAACAAGAATCGGAAGAATTTTATTGACAAGAAGCATAATTTTATCCATGGACGACGTTTTGTTGAGCAAGATCATGGTCACTGCAAAAGCGATCTATCAGTCGAAGAAATTGAGCGCCATAGCGTTCGAGCTTTACTTCGCCGACTCCTGAAACAGTCAACATGGTTTCAGCGTCACGAGGATAGAGCGTTGCCATGTCGTGAAGCGTGCGATCTGAAAAGACGATGTAAGGCGGAATCCCCTGTTCATCGGCTATCTGCTTGCGGAGTGTTCTGAGAAGTTCGAAAAGCTCCTGGTTGTATGGCGCTGCTGAAGAAACAGACTTTACCGTTGAAGCCTTTGCTTTTTTCTTTTCCTCAACCCTGACAATTTCAATACGCTCCTCGCCCTTCAGAAGCTGGATTGCCCTGGGCAGAAGAAAAAGTGTTGGATAGAGCCCTTCTGATTTCTCGATGACTTTTTGTGCAAGAAGTTCATCAATAAGCTGGCGCCAGTATTTTTTCTCATGCTCTTTGCCGACACCCCAGGTTTTGAGGCGATCGTGGCCAAAGTCGCGGATTTTTTTATTATCACTTCCGGTGACAATATCAACAATATGCATTGCTCCGAACCGCTCTTCGGTGCGCACTATAGCGGAGAGCAGCATTTGTGCTTCACGGGTGCAGTCGGCCACTTCGCGGGAGCCGAGACAGATGTCGCATGAGTTGCAGTTCTCGTGCGGATAGCTCTCTCCGAAATAGTCGAGCAGTGTCTTGCGCCGACAAACTGAGTTGCTGGCAAAGCCGATCACCTTCGTCAGGGCGCCGAGCGCTCTGGCGCGTTCATTTTCGTCCAGCATCGAATCGATAAAAAAGCGCACCTTGGGAATATCTCCCTGCGCGAACAAAAGTGTGCATTGCGCGGGTTCACCGTCTCGTCCAGCCCTTCCGGTTTCCTGGTAGTAGTTCTCGATGCTTTTCGGCAGGTCGGCATGGATAACAAACCGGATGTTGGATTTGTCGATGCCCATGCCGAAAGCTATGGTAGCGACTATGACGTCCACTTCATCGCGTATGAAAGCATCCTGGTTGTGTTTGCGATCGGCATCGCTGAGGCCTGCGTGGTACGGGAGGGCGCGAAACCCTTTCATCTGAAGCATGGCAGCAGTATCGTTGACGCTTTTGCGGCTGGTACGGTAGATGATGCCCGCTTTCCCTGAATTGTTTTTAAGCAGGGCGACGAGCTGCGCTTCAGGGTTGTCTTTGAAACGAACGTCATAGAAAAGATTCGGACGATCGAATGATGCTCTGACAACAAGAGGAGTACGCAGTGCAAGTTTTTCAAGAATATCCTGCTGCACCCGGTGTGTTGCCGTTGCGGTAAAAGCTGCAACCGGGATGTCTGGAAAGAGCGTGACGAGAGCCGAGAGCGACAGGTAATCAGGGCGAAAATCGTGACCCCATTCCGAGATGCAGTGCGCCTCATCAATCACCGCCATACTGATCTTCACTCTGCTGATCACCTCCCGGAAGTGGTCGAGAATAAAGCGCTCAGGGGCGACATAAAGCAGGTCGAGTGAATTGGTGAGCAAATCGTGCATCACTTCATCACGCTCGTCAGGCAACAATGAGCTGTTAAGAAAGGCTGCCCGTATGCCGTTTGCTCGTGCTCCATCAACCTGGTCTTTCATGAGGGCAATAAGCGGGCTGATCACTATGCACGTTCCAGGCAACAGAACTGCCGGGAGTTGATAGCAGAGTGATTTGCCGCCGCCGGTTGGCATGACGGCGAAAACATCTTTCCGGGCAAGAAGAGCCCGGACAACCTGTTCCTGGTTTGGCCGGAATTCGCGGAAGCCGAAGACCTTGCGGAGGGTGTCATAAAGAGCGGCCTCTGACATTACATTAATAATCTTGTCCGCTGATTTCACGAATTTTCTGTATCATCAATTGTAATCCAGACAGCTTTACTAATTTAACGATAATTACACCATGGAAAAATGGGTCTGTGTACCATGCGGCTATGTCTATGATCCTGAAGTGGGCGATCCTGACGGCGGTGTCGCACCGGGAACTCCTTTCGCAGACATCCCTGATGACTGGGTCTGCCCGGTCTGCGGAATG
>CAISRC010000018.1 GCA_903887845.1 uncultured Chlorobiaceae bacterium | reverse complement strand
ATCATCAGTTCAACGGCATCAACCTTGAACTCTTTGCTGTACTTCCTGCGACTCTCGTTGCCTGTCGGTGTCATGTCTCATGTCTCCTTTTGATTGAAGATATGACTTCTCACACTGTCCACGAAAATATAGCAAGTTCAAAGAGTTATCTCGATGTCTTCGGCAGCGAGAGATTGACATTTGTCTCATGCGATAGAGCGTTTCTTTGGGGCTTTTTCATTTTGTCGGGCCCTATTTTTGGATAGGCTGCTCGAGTAGCTGTTTTGGTTATGTTAAGGATCGGGTAGAGAAAAAAAATTCTTGATATTTGATGCGAGCGCGCAAGCGTCAAGGGTTTGGTTGGAAACGGTGGAGTAGGAACTGGTTGTATGGCCACCTCCGGCTATTTGCTGGTTATAGGGTGGCTCCCAGATGCTGAAAGCACGCCCAACAGAAACAGTCACATAAGCTCTGGAGCGAAGCTATCAGGAAAGCCAGGTGCCGGAAAACGGCACGCCGGGTTTAACGTGGCGGTAACTGGAAAAGTAAACATGGGAGTCGGACTTGAGGGCCAGGACGACAGTGCTGGAATTACCACCGAACCCTAAAGTCAACGTGCCTGTTCTCCCCCTACCGGTGGGCGGGGAGGCTTTACCCCTTTCCGCCCCCTATCCTGAAGATCAGGCATTGAACGGCCAGCTTCAGATGCAGTTCTTGTCCTGATCCGGTTTCTTATGTCCGCAGCAGAGCTTTTTCTTTACCCCTTTTTCATCAAGACAGACAAAGGTGATATTGGTACTGAAAGCAAGAATTCTTTCACCGGTTTCAATACTTTTTTTGTAGACGTGCACCGTGTACTCAATCGACGTACTCCCTATTCTGCTTTTTTCAGTCACAAAACAGAGAATAGAACCTCCCCGAATGCTTTTCTTGAACTCGACTTTGTCCATCCCCACCGTAACAAAGTTACATCCGGGATAATCCAGAGATACCGTGATATAGCTGACCTCATCAATCCATTTCAAAAGATTTCCTCCGAAGAGAAATCCGTAATGGTTAAGGTGTTCAGGCAAAACAAGCTTATACGTTTCCATGACAAAATAAAAATGTAGATTTGGGTGAGGCCGGGTTCCTTATAACATAATTCTATATGAAGCTCTGCCAAAAATAAAACGTCACTGATGCCAAAAGCAACAAAGAAAATCTTTTCGTTCAAAACACTCCTCAGTTTTCTTGGGCCGGGTTTTCTTGTAACCGTCGGATTTATTGATCCCGGCAACTGGGCTACAAATATTGAGGGAGGCTCGAAGTTTGGCTACCAGTTACTCTGGGTGGTCACTTTAGGTACCGTCATGCTTGTCCTGATTCAGCATAGCGCCGCTAAACTGGGCATTGCTACAGGAAAATCATTAGCCGTCAACATCCGTGACTTTTTTCCCGGGCCGGTCACGGCTTTTCTGGGCTCCAGCGTTCTCCTTGCCTGTGTAGCAACCGATGTTGCCGAGCTTTTGGGAGGCGGAATCGGATTCATGCTCTTTTTCGGTATACCGCTCTGGGCCGGAGCGCTCATAACGCTGCTTCTCAAGGTTTTTCTGGTCATCAGTCAGCGATATCACCGAATTGAAACAATCATTGTAGGCTTTCTTGGCATTATCACCTTATGTTATCTTGTCGAGCTTCTGATCATCAAGCCCGACTGGAGCGCTACATTTTCCGGGCTTCTTGTGCCGGAAGTTGATAACAAAAGCATTTATACAGCTCTGGCCATTCTCGGTGCCTTAGTGATGCCTCACAATATTTTCCTCCATTCAAATATCATTCACAGCCGGCAGTGGGGAATTTCGGAGGAAGAAAAGCGAGAGCTGCTCCGATATGAAAAAATTGATACACTTTCCGCCATGACTCTTGGCTGGGTTGTGAATGCTTCCATGATCATTGTTGCCGCTGCGGTATTTTATAACAACCATATTCCGGTAAACAGCATCGAACAGGCATCGGCAACACTGAAGCCACTTGCCGGCCCGCTTGCCGGTTTACTGTTTGCCATAGCGCTCATTTTTTCCGGAGTTGGCTCTTCAATGACCTCCTCCATGGCAGAAGCCGATGTTATCACCGGTTTTCTTGGCAAGCCTGAAGATCCTCGAACCGCGCTCTACAGGATTGCGGTTTTTATAACTGCCATTCCGGCATTTCTGATTATTCTGTTCACCGAGGACACCTTTCGCATTCTTGTTTTCAGCCAGGTCATCCTCAGCATACAGCTTCCCTTTACACTGGTGCCCCTTCTCATTCTCTGCCGTAACAGCACGGTGATGGGTAGTTTCCGAAGCCGTAACGTCGAGTTTGCCGCTGCATCAATTATTTCTCTGATTGTTATTGTCCTCAACATCTATTTTTTTTATACGACACTGACCGGAGGAAGCTGAAATGAAACTCTATAAAGAAATCCTTGTTGCTATCGACTGCTCAGCGGTTGATGAGACCATTATTGAGCATGTTTCAGCATTGGCCCTTCAGCTTGGCGCCACACTGCACCTGCTGCATGTTGTTCACTCACATACCCTTGATCAGGAGAGGTATTTTCGCGAACAGTCCATCAATATTCTCGAGCGTTACCGCAATCAACTGCAGGCCGAAGGCATTGAAGCCCGCACGGTCATCCGAAGCGGAGAGCCGGAAAAAGAGATTCTCAGGGAGATTGAAGAAAACGGTTACGATCTCCTCGCCATGGCCCTCCATGGTCACCGCTTGCCCGAAAGAATCCTCTTTGGCAGTGTTTCAAGAACTCTCCGTGAAAAAATCACCATTCCTCTGCTTCTCATAAAACCGCATCAATAAGCAGCTCACCTTGCAGCCTGATTCCCAATCTCTTTCCAGGCAATAACCTTCCGGGAACGCCGAGCTCCAGCTCGGCGTTCTCGGGTTTAAGGCTCAAAGATTTTGATTTCTGGAAATCAGGTTGCAGAAAGAGTTGGCGTGTTTTGCGTGAGCCCGATCTTTTTCATTACATTTACAGTTAAAGTATTTTTCTTCCAACACGTATTTAATTAAAGAGCAGGACTATGCATGAAGAAATGAAGAGCGGAAGCTGTTGTTCTGGTGAAAAAGGTGAGGGCTCTTCTGTCCCTGAAAAGCGGCTTGGCTGGCATGAGTACTTCATGAACGTCGCTCATCTTATTTCTCGCAGGGCGACCTGCAGCCGGGCTCATATCGGAGCGGTCATCGTCCGGGAGAACAGTATTCTTTCGACCGGCTATAACGGTGCCCCATCCGGACTCCCTCACTGCAACGACAGTAACTGCCTTATTTACGAGAGTAAACATCCCGACGGAACCGTCGAAGAGAACTGTGTCAACACGATTCATGCTGAAATCAATGCCATCGCACTGGCGGCAAAACATGGCGTTTCAATCAAGGATTCCGATATCTACATTACTGCCAGCCCCTGTATTCACTGCCTTAAAGTGCTCATCAACGTCGGCATCAAAACCATCTACTATGATAAACCCTATAAAATAGAGCAGATCGACGAACTGCTGAGACTCTCTGGTATTCGGCTGGTACAGGTGAATGTAGCCGCTAATCTGAAGGAGTGACTATGCCGTACTACGATGATGCCTTTTTTATGAGGCGCGCTCTTGAATTTGCCGTGCAGGGTGCGGGAAGTGTAAGCCCGAACCCCATGGTGGGCGCGGTTATCGTGTACAACGGAGAGATTATCGGTGAAGGCTATCACCAGAAGTTTGGAGGCCCTCATGCAGAAGTCAATGCCATTGCATCGGTTTCCGACGAACAGAAGCTCCATGATGCGACACTGTATGTTACTCTTGAGCCCTGTGCCCATTTCGGAAAAACTCCCCCATGCAGTGACCTTATTGTTCAGAAGGGAATTCCGCGAGTTGTCATCGGTTGTCGCGATCCCCATGTCGAGGTCGCCGGAAAAGGCATCGCCAGGCTTCAGGCCGCAGGGATTCCAGTGACTGAGGGCGTGCTCGAAGCAGAATGTCTGAAATGCAATGAAGCCTTTATCAAAAGCCATACGAAAGGGCTGCCCTTTGTGACCATAAAACTTGCCCAGACCCTTGACGGCAAAATTGCAACCTCGCTCGGCGCATCCCACTGGATTACCGGGGAAGAGGCAAGAAGCGAGGTACACCGGCTCAGGAGCATTTATGATGCCGTGCTGATCGGCGAGGCCACTGTACGTGCAGACGACTCGCAGCTTACCGTCAGGCATTGTGCAGGGCGTAATCCCCTTCGAGTGGTTCTTGACCGCCGCCTGAGTTTGCCTTTGGATGCAAAAATTTTCGATACAGCAGCTCCGACCATTGTCTTTGCATCATCTTCATGGGAACGGTTGCCGAAAGTCGCGCTGTTAAGACAGAAAGGGGTGACCGTGTTATTTGTCAATGAACATGCCGGAGAGCTTGATCTTCGTTCTGTACTGGCGGAGTTGCATAAGCGGAATGTTCTTTCGGTGATGGTTGAAGGCGGAAGCCGCTTGTCCGCCTCATTCGTTCGTGTCGGGCTTGTTGATAAAATCACGCTGTTTATAGCTCCGAAACTTTTTGGCGGTGACGCCCTGAGTTCCTTTGCGCCTCTCGGTATCAGCATGCCCGATCAGTCAGTCAATCTGCGTTTCGAGCCACCGCAGTTTTTCGGGAATGATGTGCTGCTTGAGGCTTATATTAAAGCTTGAACCGACGTATTGAATAAGGTTGAAAGAGAAGCCAAATACGGTTGATAATGGGGAAAAAATTCTCAAAAAGAAGGCCGCCGATGATTGAGCGTTTTGTCAATAACAGTGACCTTGGAAAGCTGCTTCTGCGGGTTTCGGTTGGGACCCTGTTGCTCTTTCACGGAGTTAACAAAATTCAGCACGGTTACGGTTTTGTGGAGTCCATGCTTCTCAAAGCCAGGTTGCCGGGGTATCTCTCCCATGGAATTCTTGTCGGTGAACTTCTTGCGCCTCTGCTTATGGTGACAGGTATTTTTACCCGTCCAGCAGCTCTTGTTCAGACCTTCGTCATGGTTATGGCAATCTATCTCGTTCATTCGAAAGAGCTTTTTTCAGTATCGGAACATGGTGGATATGCCCTTGAACTCCAGATACTTTACCTGTGCGGTTCACTCGCCGTTTTTTTCTTTGGAGCAGGTCGCTTCAGCTTTTCCCGTGGTCGTGGCCCGTGGAACTGAGAGCCTGATGACGTCCTGCTGTTCATGCTTTTATCGATAACTTATTTTTTAATATTAAACTACGTATTATGGCACAGATTACCTTGAAGGGAAATCCTTTTGAAACCATCGGGACTCTTCCCGCCAAAGGCTCCGAAGCACCTTTTTTCTGTCTGGTGAAAACAGACCTTTCCGAGGCAGGGCCTGCCGACTTTGCAGGGAAAAGACTTGTACTGAATATATTTCCAAGCCTTGACACGCCCGTCTGCGCAGCTTCAGTCAGACGCTTCAACCAGGAAGCATCCACCCTCGACAACACCGTCGTGCTCTGTATTTCTGCCGACCTGCCCTTTGCACACAGTCGCTTCTGCGAAGCTGAAGGATTGAAAAATGTTGTTTCACTTTCCGTGTTTCGCTCTCCGGAGTTCGGTATCAATTATGGGGTTACCATTGCCAACGGCCCACTCAAAGGGCTTCTTTCCCGTGCAATTGTAATCGTTGATGCCGACGGAATTGTGCGCCACATCGAACAGGTGCCGGAAATCGTGGAGGAGCCAGACTACAGCGCGGTACTGACCGCCCTCAAAGCGATTGTATAACGGAAGAAACCAGTCACAGCATGTTTACCGGAATTATCAAGGACGTCGGAAGGGTGAGGGGAGTAACACGGCGGCAGGGCGGTTTGCGGCTCAGGGTGCAGTACAACAACACCAAAGAGTTCAGCAACCTCTCTGTCGACGAGAGCGTCAGCATCAACGGCGCCTGTCAGACGGTTGTTGCGCTTGGAGAGGGGTGGTTTGAGGTTGATACTGTTGAGGAGACGCTCTCCAAAACAACGCTCGGCGCTCTTCATAACGGATCGCTCGTAAATCTTGAGCGGGCCATCCGTCCTCTTGATCGCCTCGGCGGCCATTTTGTGCTTGGTCACGTTGACTGTGCGGCACCAGTGCAGGAGATCAGGGAACTTGGTTCCAGCCGCGAACTCTGGATCGCCTTTCCGGACAACTTCAGCTCCATGATCGTCTCTGCCGGTTCTATAACCATCGACGGCATCAGCCTTACGGTCGCAAAGCTTGAAGCGCAGCACTTTGCCGTTGCAGTTATTCCCTTTACCTTTGCCCATACCACCATCAATGAACTTAAACCGGGCAGCAAAGTGAATCTTGAATTCGACATACTCGGCAAATATGTTGCCCGTCAGCTCGGCAGGGCCTCTTCTTCAGCCCGGGAAGATACACGGACTGATTCACGGACAAATTCTCGGATCAATGAGGCATGGCTTCAGGAAAACGGATTTTAATGGCTGATACCGACCACATCCAGTCCGACCTTTTCGGCTTTTCGGCGTCTCCCTCCTCCGGAGATTACTTTCAGCCTCTTGCCGAGCGGGTTCGTCCACGCACCCTTGATGCGATGGCCGGGCAGGAGCATCTTGTCGGTAAAAACGGGCCGCTTCGAAAGTTCCTTGCCAGTGGTCAGATGCCCTCCATGATTTTCTGGGGTCCTCCCGGTTCAGGAAAAACAACCCTTGCTGAAATTTGCGCAGCATCACTGAACTATCGCTTCGAGCAGCTTTCAGCCATCGACTCAGGCGTCAAGGATGTCCGCAAGGCACTTGAAAACGCCGAAAAAGCAAGGCGCGCAGGCCAACGCAGCATCCTTTTTATCGACGAAATTCACCGCTTCAACAAATCGCAGCAGGATACGCTGCTCCATGCCATTGAACAGGGACTTATTGTGCTGATCGGAGCAACCACCGAAAACCCCTCCTTTGAGGTGAACGGAGCGCTCCTGAGCAGAATGCAGGTCTATATTCTCAAACCGCTCGGTCCGGACGAAATCGAAGCGGTCATCAGGCGCGCCCTGAAAGAGGACGCTCTCTTTAAAGGACTTTCAATTGAAATAACCGCCCTTGATTTCTTATTGCAGTTTTCCGGAGGAGATGCCCGCAAGGCTTTGAACGCGATCGAAGCGGCCATCTCACTTTTACCGAAGGATACAACACCAATAGTGCTGAACCGGGAGCTGCTTGAAGAGGCCCTGCAGCACAAGGCCCCCATTTACGACAAAGGCGGCGAAAACCACTACGATATTATCTCCGCCTTTATCAAATCCATGAGGGGTTCCGATCCCGATGCAGCCCTCTTCTGGCTTGCCAGAATGATTCAAGGAGGAGAAGACCCCAAATTCATCGCCCGGAGGATGGTCATTTTTGCAAGCGAAGATATCGGCAACGCCGACCCTTATGCCATAACCCTTGCCATCTCCGTCTTTCAGGCCGTTGCCATGATCGGGATGCCCGAAGCAAGGATCAATCTTGCCCAGGGCGTTACCTACCTTGCCTCCGCGCCAAAATCAAATGCAAGCTATCAGGGAATCAACGAGGCGATGAGTGATGCAACAGCCAGGCAGGATCTGGTGGTGCCTCTTCACCTGCGCAACGCACCCACCAAACTCATGAAAGCGGAAGGATACGGCGCAGGCTATCGCTATCCCCACAGTTATCCGGACCATTTTGTCGTCCAGCACTACTTCCCTGAAGGCATGGAGCCGAAGGCCTATTACCGTCCCGGAGATGAAGGGCGTGAAAAGTATATCAGGGAAAGGCTGAGCCAGATATGGCGTGACCGTTATCATCCCTGATCGTGTAAAAAAAGAGACCCGGATTCTTGTGAACCCGGGTCTTCCGAAATGGTTTTCGCAGCAAGCTACACATGATAAACATATTGTCCATTGCTGAACGGAACAAGATTGATTGCTGAGTCAGCCGGGCTTTGATTGTTGAGCCACTTCACGCAACTGCTGTCCACCCAATCCTTGCGTGTACCTGCAAATCCTGAGTTTGCGGGATAGATATCGATAAAGCGTTTGAAAAGCTCACCGGTAAAGTCACTCTCCTTGCCGACCGGTTTATACTTATCCGTATCCGGACAGCGTTTGCACTGCGAGCTGCTGTCGGCAGTAGAGCAGAGCGCGCTGGGGGCAGTCAGATATCCGCAATGGCTGCCTTTTTCAACATTGGCGACAGCCGCCCACGAATTACTCCCTGCGGGAGCCATCTGGCTGTACTCGGTGATAACCGAAGAGTCGGGGGACCATGCAGGCGGCTGCGATGTATCAAGGCAGGCGCAATCGCACTGGCCGACAATCATCAGGTTCGGTATCGGTATGGTCGCCAGTTTTTGCCGGTAGGGTTCCATACCGCCAAAAAGCGGATTTTTCATATCCACGGGCGAAAGCTGAACAAGGCCGACGGGTTTGGCCCGGCTATCATCCCCCCAGGTCGAGAGCTTCTCCGTGTATCTTGGAAAGATAACCCTGTCGTACACAATGGGGTCAAACTTCTTGTTTGTTTTTTCCCCGATTGCCTGCAGGTTGTCAAATCCGGTGGCAGCCACCTGTGCATGAGCGCCTCCGACAGAGTGACCTGCAAAAATGACATTGTTGGAGTTCATAAACTGAAATTGCTTTGAGCGGCTTGCATTGAAGAAGGTGCTGGTCGCGCCGAAACAGGCTAGATAGGAGGCTGCCATGAACGCTTCCTGCCCAACCCTCGGATTGCCGCCAAAATCAGTCGTGGGAGTAAATTCGTTTTGCTTGTGTGTCGAGGTCACAAAAGCCATTGCCCAGTTATTTTTTACAATAGCAGAAGTATAGTTGTAAAAATAGGAGGGGTAGTTGCCAAACAGTGGAGCCTGCTCATTGTTGAAAATGCCTGCAAGCAGTCGCTTTGGAAGATAGAGAAGATCGGGGCCGATCATGAATCCATGACTGAACATAACCAGACCATTCGCTTTTCTGTCTTTTGGATAATAGACATCTATAGCTATTTCCGTGAAATTCAGATCTTCAGGAGTATACTGCATCCAGAAGTATACCCTTTTGAAACAGTAGTCATTAATGATGATAGGTTCCATGATGAGCAGATAATTTGTTGATAAAACCCTGACGTTTACAATACCTATACAATAAACGTCTTTCACTATACAGTACATACACTTAATATACACGCTGAGCTGGATAAATCAACAATGAAACAGCGTTGCGTCCGGTAAAAAATGAAAAAGTTAATGACAAGCTCAGTGGAAAGTCCAGGCATATTGTACTGCTCTTTCAGAAATGAGTTAAAAGAATAGTATAATAAAGAACAGAAAAAACTGAGGATTGCAATGGCGTATCTATCAGGTTATTCAATGACACGTGTAAGGTGAGGTCATGGTTTCAACCCGGTATTGCCGTTTGATATAAAATAATATTTAGTAATAAGATGAGGCGAATAGTATTCTGGTTGAGAGTGATTCTTCTGGTTGTCCAGCCTTTTCTTTTGTTGACAGGGTCATCTTTTCTGAATGCAGCCCCCGTTTCAGAGAAGACAACATCACTGACACTTGATGACGCTGTCCGTACAGGAGTCGAAAAAAGCCGCATCCTTGAAATTGCCCGACTCGATCGGGATATGGCAGGACAGAAAATCCGGGAGAGCTGGTCAGCCGTGCTGCCCCAGATTACAACAGGAGTCACCTATACCCGCACCCTGAAACCATCCGTACTGCTTCTTCCAAATCAGGGGTTCCCGGGTTTTCCAAGTAAACTCGAAACAAGCTCCGACAATGCCGCACATGCCACCCTTGAGGTGCATCAGCCGCTGTTCAACGGATCGGCGATTGCAGGCATAAGGGCGGCTGGAATTGTTCGCAGGATGAGCGAAGAGGCCTACCGGAGCGCCGAGTCTGCTGTTATTGCTGACATAAAAATCTCATATTTCGACGCACTCATATCAAAAGAGCAGTTGTCACTGATTGAGCAGAGTATTGCGCGCTGGGAACAGTCAAGAAAAGATACCCGGGCCATGTTCCGGCAGGGAGTTGCCGCCGATATTGATACCCTCAAAGCCTTTCTTTCCGTTGAAAATCTCCGGCCGGATCTCATACAGGCCGAAAACAGAGTAGCTACCACCATGACCAGGCTGAAAAACGTCATGGGCATTCCGGTCGACAGCAACGTCAAACTGAGCGGAAAACTTGAGCTCCCTTCAGCCGCATATCCTGCAGACATCAACGCCGCATATCGTGAAGCGCTCGATTCGAGGCCCGATCTTCATCAGCTTGATCTTCAGGTCCAGGCTGAAGGTGAAAAAATCAACGCAGCCCGAGCTGAACGCTTTCCACTCCTTTCAGCATTCGGCAAACTTGAGTCTCAGACGGCATTCAATGATGGCATAAGACCCTCCGATTCCCGCTGGCCAGCCTCTTCATCTGTCGGTCTTCAGCTTACCATGCCTCTCTTTACCGGCTATCGTATCAGCGCCCAGGTTGAACAGGCAAAGATCGGGCAACTCCAGACCCGTACACGGTTTGAAGAGCTCAAGGCCAATATCAGGGCTGAAATTGAGGTAAGAGTTTTAAATTTCAGGGAATCCCAAAAAAGAATTGAGGTACAGTCCAAAACCATCAGCGTTGCAGAACGAAGCTACAGTATATCGCGTCTACGCTTCAAAGAAGGCATAGGCTCCCGCCTTGAATTAACCGACGCGGAACTCCAGCTCAACAAAGCCAAAACCAACTATCTACAGGCAGTATACGACTGTCTTGTAGCAACAACCCAACTCGACAAAGCACTGGGGCGCAGCAGAATTTCCAGGTAACTCTATCCGCTATGTTTTTCTTGCAAAAGAGATAAAACTCGAAGCCTCCTCAGGCCATAAAGCCTCCCTGCCAAGTGAAATCATACCCAAACCAACTGCTGTGCCACGTTTCAGGGCATGAAACCTCCCCCCCTGACTCTTACAGCGAAGCTTTTCGCTGTAAAACGTATTGTACAGCGCATCCGGAAGATAAGGCCGGCGGTTGAAAACGCGCAGATTATGCGCTTCAAGAAGCTTCTCAAGCGTTCCCGGTATAAAATGGAAAAGATGACGCGGAGCGTCCCAGGCGATCCAGTTCTCCCGATAATAGTGTGCACCGAACCCTGCAGGATTGGGGAGCGCAATAACAAGCACACCGTTCGGCTCAAGCAGTGACGCCACGCGATGGAGTGTTTCATTGAGGGTGTGAATATGTTCAAGCGTATGCCACAGCACAATACGGTCAAACTTTTTGGTGTACCCATCCTGGAGAAAAGGGGAGACTCTCAGTCCGAAAACCTCTCGCGCATAAGCCGCTGATGCCGCATCAGGCTCAATGCCCGCAAGATGATCAAGCGGAATTCTCTTGCGGCGGTGAAAAAAGTTCAGCAGTTCTCCCGTTGCACAGCCGATTTCAAGGATAGAAAGCTTCTTGAGTGGCTTGACAGCTCCTTTCAGGATAAGGGAAGCCCTGTAGCGAAGCAGCAGAGATCGTACGGCAAGATAGGCCCTCTCACTCAACGATGAGTTGCCGTTGGCTTGCCGATAAGGGTCATACTGCCCGCTTCGGTAATGAACAGCTATTTCAGAGCTATCGGGACGGGGATTAAGCATAATGAGCCCGGAGGCGCATGACTGAACAAGCTGCCATCGCTTTATTCCGGAAGAGTCAAAGCGGTCCGGCACCTGAAGACAGGGAGTAAACTCTGTGGAGTTGCTTATAGGGCAGGGAACGGTTTCCATTGCGGCCAAAGAGACTATTGCTCCTGTGCCCGGGTAAGATCAATAAAGGCTTGTCTCAGGTTTTTGTAGGTGGAGGTCATATCATTACTAAGCACCTTGGCGTCGGCAAGAACAGGCATGAAATTCGTGTCACCTTCCCAGCGAGGCACAATATGGAAGTGAATATGGTTATCCACACTTCCGCCAGCAACCCGTCCAAGATTGGCGCCGATATTGAACCCCTGCGGCCTCAGGGTAAGCTTAAGCGCTTTAATGGAGAGATCGGTCAGCTCCATCACCTCCAGCTTTGTCCCCTGGTCCAGTTCTGAAAAGTCGGCAGTCTGCATGTAGGGAATCACCATGAGGTGCCCGCAATTGTAGGGATAGAGATTCATGATGATGAAGCACCTTGTTCCCCGGTAAAGGACAAACCGCTTCTCGTCATCCTCTGGAGGAATATCGGCAAAAACTGATTTTCCATCAGCAGCGGCAGGCTTGTCATCCTTGAAAGACTGCATGTACACTTCACGCCAGGGCGAGTACATTCTGTTCATGACGAGTGTTCTCCACGACGTTGATTGTTGTATTCGTACCAAAGATGGGAATCGAACCCACACGAGTTATTCACTCACTGGATTTTGAGTCCAGCGCGTCTACCAGTTCCGCCACTTTGGCCTGTTTCTGA
This sequence comes from uncultured Chlorobiaceae bacterium, assembly GCA_903887845.1. GTDB lineage: Bacteria > Bacteroidota > Chlorobiia > Chlorobiales > Chlorobiaceae > Chlorobium. The sequence goes on along the minus strand of CAISRC010000018.1, from coordinate 7,580 downwards.
GCGGTGCGAGAGAAGGGAATCGAACCCTCACGCCTCACGGCACTAGTTCCTAAGACTAGCGTGTATACCAATTTCACCACTCTCGCAGTTCAGGTCAATAATATACGTGGTTTTTAGTCTAATAAAAACTATCTTTAAAGATACTTTTACGGCGTATGACGCTAAAAATATTTTATTCCGGTTTCTATGTTTTGAGCCTATGCCGTTTATTTTACACCGATTTGCAAACATTGTTTCATGGGTGATCAGTCCGGTTGTGGTTGCGCCGGCAGTCTATGCCGCAATTGTGATGCTTGGATACGGCAATGACGTGAAGAGTATTTCATATTTAATGGTGCTTTTTTCTGCAAGCACTCTTGCCCCTGTTCTCCTGATCTCCGGCCTCAAAAAAACAGGAAAGATCTCTGATTACAACATTACCTTCCGCGAACAGCGTTTTCTGCCTCTGCTGGTACTTGTCGCCGTCAATGCTCTTGGTTATGAGTTTATGAAGCAGCTTCATCCGCCAAGGCTTCTTACCGGTATCCTGCTGTTTAACGCGGTCAATACGGTCCTTATCCTGCTGATCACCCTCCAGTGGAAGATCAGCATTCATCTCTTTACCTTCTCCTCCTCAATTGCGTTGCTTTTTATGCAGTTCGGTGTTGTTGCCTTATGGCTGCTGTTTCTTGTGCCTCTGCTTATGTGGTCAAGAATTATTCTGAAAGCCCATAATTTTATGCAGACTCTGATCGGTGGAGTGGTTGGTTTTACCGTGATGGTTGTCGAATTACAATGGTGGACAGCATTGTGACCAGAAAAAAATATGCCGTTGTTGTCACCACTTATGGAGAAGTTGAAAAGGTTACCATAAGGAATCTGTGGCCAAGTTCGAGAAAAATTCTCAAGGTCATTACGCGTCAGATTGCAAAAATTCCTGCACCCCTGATCTATTTTATTGCAGATTATCGTTCGACGAAGCACTATATCGAATGGAAACTCAACCGCTACAGCTCTTTGCTTCTCGCGATTAACCGGGCCCAGAAAAACAGACTGGCAGACAGTATTGCCTCAAACGGCAGCCCTCTGCTTTCAGAAGTCGATATCGACGTCTGCGATGCCTGCTATTTCGTGCCGCCCTATCTTGATGATATGTTACCGCAGTTGCGGCAGAACTATGACGGAATTATCATCGTGCCGATGTTTCCGGTTGAATCGGCATTCTCCTGCGGCGTGGCATGCCAGATGGTTGTCGACGTCTATGGCGACAGTACCTTCAGTCAGGTTAACGTGTTAAGCAAACTCTGGAAAGAGGATCGTCTTCACCGAATTTACATAGAGCATCTTTTCGAGGAGCTTTCTCCCGCCCTGCGTCTCCAGAAACGCGGTAAAATTGGTCTTGTGCTGGTCATTCATGGCACTCTCGTGAGAGATCGTGCCGGAAATCCCCCGACACTCTTTACCGGACTGGAAGAGACCATGGCATTTTTTGAGGTGATGAAACAAAAAATTCTGGCCGATCCGCAAAATATTTTCAGCGATGTTCGTCAGGGCTGCATGAACCATTCCAGAGGAGGGGAGTGGACCTCCGATACCATTGAAAAAGCGCTTCTGGATTTTAAGAGTGAGGGGTACGAAGGCGTGGTCATGTTCCCCTACGGTTTTTTTGCCGATAACAGCGAGACCGAATATGATGCCCGCAACATGCTTGAACGTGCCGGTTTTCCCCTCTTCCAGTATATCCGTTGCATTAACGACTCACTCCCTTTCGGCCAATGGCTTGCTGATCAGGTACTTGAGAAGCTTCAAGCACTCAACAAGCTTCAGATCGCCCTGGAACGTCTTGAACATAACCAGTAAAATTCCTTACCCTTGAACGCTGAACAAGAGAGAGAAAAAAAGCAACGGGAGGTTGCACTGCAGCAGGATCAGGATAATCCCCGGAAACAGTATGAACTGGCGGTCAGCTATATTGACCAGCAGCGTAACGATGAGGCGCTTGAACTGCTTGATCGCTGCATTGCAATAAAGCGTCGTGACCCGGAAGCACTCTATGCGCGTGCAGTCACCAACCTTGCCATGGGTACCTACCGGAAAGCCGCATGCGATCTCATGAAAACCATTGTGCTCGACCCCGGTTTTCTGCAGGCCTATAAACACCTTGGTTTCGTGCAGTTCATGCTTGGAAAAGAGGAGGCAGCTCTGAAGACTCTTCAAAAGGGGCTTGCCATCGACCCGGAATATGCCGATATTTACTGCGTTCTTGGCGATGCCTACCTTGATCTTGGAGAGCTCGACAAAGCAAAGGAGGCTTTTGAAAAAGCACTTGACCTTGAACCCGAAAACCCTGAACCCCACAGCAAGATCGCCATGTATTACCTCTCAAGAGGCGATATGAAAGGGCTGAAAAGGGAGTACGAAATACTAAAAACACTCGACGCCGCATTGGCCGAGCAGATAGGAACACTTTTTTTTGACGCACCATGAAACTTTTTCCTGATGTTGAGACAAGGAAGCAGTTTATGAAAACGGCCCTTCCTGTTATTTTCGGTATTGCGTGGACTCCGATTATCTGGATGATTGTTCTGTCGACAATCGGGCCCGCTCTGTTTGCCGTTACCGGCTCCTGGCCAATCTCGCAGGGCGCCATACTTATTATTGTTTTACTGGTAACATCCTTATTTATAAAGTTATTTATGCGTATAGGCCGAAAATTTCAGAACGAAGGTCATTAAAGCCTACTTTTTTCTGTGGCCAAAGAAATTTTTTTTATATATTTGCGCACCTTGTTAAAAAAGATTGAAACAGGACTGAAAATTTTTTTCTTGTCAGACCCGAATTAACTCAAAACAGCGTTACATGGATCAGACACTGAGTAATTTTGGCAATGTTTTTGCTTTCCTTGCCCTTGGCGTTATTTTCGTTGCCGGGGGATATCTCACTGCCCGTCTCTTACGTCCCAGCAGGCCGAACCCTGCAAAAAATTCAACCTACGAGTGCGGCGAAGAAGCGGTAGGCAGCGCATGGGTCAAGTTCAATATCAGGTTTTACGTTGTCGCTCTTATCTTTATCATTTTTGATGTTGAGGTTGTCTTCCTGTTTCCATGGGCAACCATATTCCGCCAGCTTGGAGAATTTGCTCTGGTTGAGGCGCTTGTCTTTGCAGGAATCCTTATTCTTGGTCTTGCTTATGCCTGGGTTAAAGGAGATCTGGATTGGGTAAGGCCTGTTCCGAATATTCCTAAAATGCCTGAGATGCCGAAATTGCCGACTTCGAAATCCACCTCGCCGAGGGGTTAACAGATACTATTCACCATTCATTCGATCGTTATGGGTTTACTTGATGCCGGGATAACAAAGCATAACATGCTGGTAACATCGGTTGACAATGTTCTGAACTGGGCTCGTTTGTCATCGCTCTGGCCAATGGGTTTTGGTCTAGCCTGCTGCGCTATCGAAATGATGGCGACCAACGCTTCCAACTACGATCTTGAGCGCTTCGGTATTTTCCCTCGCTCATCACCCCGTCAGTCCGATCTTATGATTGTTGCCGGCACCGTTACCATGAAAATGGCTGAAAGGGTAGTGCGTCTCTATGAGCAGATGCCTGAACCCCGATACGTCCTCTCCATGGGAAGCTGTTCCAATTGCGGAGGCCCTTACTGGGAGCACGGCTACCACGTCCTCAAGGGAGTTGATCGTATTATTCCAGTCGATGTGTATGTCCCCGGCTGTCCCCCGAGGCCCGAATCCCTTATCGGCGGACTCATGAAAATTCAAGAGTTGATACGGATGGAGCAGATTGGTATATCAAGGGCGGATGCACTGAAGAAGCTGGCTGAAAAAAGTGTCGATCCCCGGATCATTATCGAGCGTGAGCGCACGGTCGTCGGAGCATAACTAACTATAAGGCTTACTGTCCTATGGAAGAAGGAAAGGTTATATCGCAGTCATTACAGGAGAGTGCTGCTGCATACTCGATTATCCATGAAAAGTTTGGTTCGGCCATATCAGCTCTTGACGCCAATGAGACCATGCCTTTCTTTGAAGTTATCGATACGTCGCAGTGGACAGAGATTGCTCTTTTCATGCGCGACCATCCAAAGCTCAAATTCAACTATATGGCTTGTCTTACCGGTGTGGACTATCCTGCCGAAGAGAAGCTTGGTATTATCTGTAATTTCGAATCACTTGCTCTTTTCAATCATAAACTGGCCGTCAAGGTGAAGTGCGCCCGCGACGGAGGATCTATCCCGAGCGTTGCCTGTGTCTGGCACACCGCCAACTGGCACGAAAGGGAAGCTTATGACATGTTCGGTATGCTTTTTACCGGTCATCCCGAGCTGAAAAGAATTCTCTGCCCCGATGACTGGGTAGGGTATCCGCTTCGCAAGGATTACAAGGTGCAGGATCAGTATCACGGAATCAAGGTGCCGTACTAACAGTGTTTTAAATAGTAAAAGCAGCTTACGTATGCAGGAATTAGATACAGCCGGACTGGGGTCAGTCAGGGTTACCCGACAAAGCGACACGGTGGTCATACTTGAAAAAGACCTTGCCACCGAGCAGATGGTTCTCGCCATGGGACCTCAGCATCCGTCAACCCATGGAGTGCTCAAGCTGGAGTGTCTTACCGATGGAGAGGTTATTACCCAGGCCGAGCCCTACCTTGGCTACCTCCACCGATGCTTCGAAAAGTGTTGCGAAAATGTTGATTACCCCGCAGTTGTTCCCTATACCGACCGGCTGGATTACCTCGCAGGCATGAACAGTGAATTTGCCTACGCCATCACCGTTGAAAAACTTCTCGATATAGAAATTCCCCGCCGTGTTGAATTTATCAGGGTTATCGTTGCCGAACTGAACAGGATTGCCTCTCATCTGGTGGCCATCGGAACCTACGGAATTGATCTTGGCGCCTTTACACCCTTTCTTTTCTGCTTCCGTGACCGTGAAATTATTCTCGGACTTCTTGAATGGGCATCAGGCGCCCGTATGCTCTATAACTATATATGGGTCGGTGGTCTCGCCTACGATGTGCCAGCCGATTTTCTCAAGAGAGTTAAAGAGTTTGTCGACTATTTCAGACCAAAAACCGTCGAGCTTTGCGAGCTTCTCACCAAAAACGAGATCTTTGTCAAACGAACACTCGGAATCGGAATCATGCCTGCCGATGTTGCCATCAATTACGGCTGGTCGGGCCCCATGCTTCGCGGTTCAGGAGTGAAATGGGATTTAAGAAGAAACGACCCCTATTCGATTTATCCGGAACTCGACTTTAAAGTCCCCGTACCCGACGGCAAAGACTCCGTTATCGGTGACTGTCTCTCACGCCATCTTGTCCGTGCCTGGGAGATGGACGAAAGCCTCAAGATTATAGAGCAGTGTATCGACAAAATGCCATCTGCCGAAGGGTTCAATTCACGATCAGCCATTCCAAAGCGTATCCGCCCCAAAGCCGGTGAAGTGTATGGGCGTGCAGAGAATCCCCGTGGCGAGCTCGGTTTTTATATTGAGAGCGATGGAAAATCAACCAAACCGCTTCGCTGCAAAGCCCGTTCATCCTGCTTTGTCAATCTTTCAGCCATGAAAGACCTTTCAATGGGTCAGCTTATACCCGATCTTGTCGCCATTATAGGCAGCATCGATATCGTTCTCGGGGAGGTTGACAGATGAGTACAACTGCCTTATCGCAATTTAGCATCCCTTTACTTATGGGTAACAGCCTCAATGCCTGGTCAGACGCTCTTGCCGGGTTCTATCTCTTTGGTCTGCCGCTCGGTCTGGTTATTATTGCCGCCATCCCGCTTGTCTTTATCGCACTCTACTCGCTCACCTACGGCGTATACGGCGAACGGAAAATTTCAGCCTTCATGCAGGACAGGCTCGGGCCTATGGAAGTTGGTAAATGGGGAATCCTCCAGACCATTGCCGACATCCTCAAACTTCTCCAGAAAGAGGACATCGTTCCGGCGTCGGCAGACAAGTTCCTCTTCGTCGTTGGGCCCGGAATTCTCTTTGTCGGTTCATTCCTTGCTTTTGCCGTACTCCCGTTCAGCCCCGCCTTTATCGGCGCAAGCCTGAACGTCGGACTCTTTTTTGCCATCGGTATTGTCGCCATCGAAGTGGTTGGTATTCTGGCGGCAGGATGGGGCTCCAACAACAAGTGGTCGCTCTATGGCGCAGTCCGCAGCGTCGCCCAGATTGTCAGCTACGAGATTCCCGCCGCCATCGCCCTGCTCTGCGGCGCCATGATGGCTGGCACGCTCGACATGCAGAAAATCAATATTCTCCAGTCCGGTTCTTACGGTTTCGCACACTTTTTTCTCTTTCATTCACCGATAGCGTGGCTGCCGTTCCTCATTTACTTTATCGCATCACTTGCCGAAGTGAATCGGGCGCCATTCGATATTCCGGAAGCAGAATCCGAGCTGGTTGCCGGTTACTTTACCGAATACACCGGCATGAAGTTCGCCGTGATCTTCCTTGCCGAATACGGCAGCATGTTCATGGTCTCCGCCATTATCTCCATAGTCTTTCTCGGGGGATGGAACTCGCCGCTGCCCAACCTTGGAGGCGTTGCCCTGAACGACTGGACAAACGGGCCCGTATGGGGAGCCCTCTGGATTATATCAAAAGGGTTTTTCTTTATTTTTGTACAGATGTGGCTTCGCTGGACTCTTCCCCGTTTAAGGGTCGACCAGTTGATGTACCTCTGCTGGAAAGTTTTGACCCCGTTTGCCTTTATCAGTTTTGTACTGACCGCAATCTGGGAAGTCTATCGCCCTTAAAAGAAGTTCAACAGTCAACGCCAGGAAAGTAATGACGTATAGATTATGAGTGAGTATTTCGGCAATATAAAAACCGGCGCAGTTACGATTGCAACCGGTATGGGAATCACCCTGAAGCATTTCTTCAATGCCATCCATCGCAAGGGCGATGCCGGTCTTGATGATGTCGACTATTTTCGTCAGGTCGATGGTCTCTGCACCCTGCAGTACCCCCGTGAGGTTATTCCTACACCAGCGAACGCTCGCTATCGGCTCTATAATAAAATTGAAGACTGTATCGGCTGCGGTCAGTGCGTCAGGGCCTGCCCGATCTCCTGTATAGAAATGGAGACCATCAAGGTAGCGCCAGATGATTTGGCAGTGTGCGGAAAGACATCCGACGGGCAGCAGAAAAAATTCTGGGTACCCGTATTTGACATAGACGTAGCAAAGTGCATGACCTGCGGAATATGCACCACAGTCTGCCCGACAGAGTGCCTTTACCATACACCAGTCGCCGATTTTTCAGAGTTTGACCGCAGCAATATGCTTTACCATTTCGGAAATCTGACTCGTCTCGAAGCGGAAGCCAAACGACGCAAGCTTGCCGAAATACAGGCAAAGGCTCTGGCGGATAAAGAAAAGAAGGCGGCGGAAGCCAAACTGGAAAAGAAGGACGGAGAATAAGCGAACCAATTAATGTGCTCCAATTACTATGAGTAACACAACGTATACGGTCATATTTTATCTCTTTGCAGCCATTACGGTCTGTTCAGCGGCTTTTGTCGTCTTTACCCGGAACGTTATCTATTCCGCCTTTTCCCTGCTCTT
>CAISRC010000017.1 GCA_903887845.1 uncultured Chlorobiaceae bacterium | reverse complement strand
TTATCGTCTTCTTGCCAGACGCTTTCCTTTTGCCGTTTATTACAAATCGCCGAAAACGAGATTTTAGTGATTGCTGTACTCGATTGCCGAAGAAATCCTGACTGGATCAGGGCAAGATTGCGCGGCTGACTACAGTGAAGTTAGTTACTTCCACTACGCCCCAAACTGCCTCAACATCCGCAAATCATTCTCAAACAGCAGCCTGCATCAATCTTGTACCTCAGCAACACCGTGCGATCAACACCCACGCCGAAGGCTAGCCTGACCGCTCTTCGGGGTCTATGCCGCTGTTGCGCATGACGTTGGGTGTACCATGTCGTTTTCTCTTTTGGATAGGTTTACAGGAGGCGGCAAAAAGAAATTATCCGGTTTGATTGATATCGCAGTCATGCAATTCCTTTCACGGTACTCTGATCTCCATGATGAGGCTGGGTTACTTTGATGCGCAGCGAATTTTTGATATGTTTCGTGTGTTGTTACAACAATGCTTGCATGTACCAGGCAAGCATTGAATCGAATTGAAGAAAAGAAAAAGGGGAACCCTATGGCTGCTCAACACATTACGCTTGATATCCCCGAAAAGATACTGCTTGCAGAAAAGACTGATGCACTTGCTTTCGGGAGGGAACTGAGGGTTCTTGCGGCAGTTAAGCTGTTTGAGATGGGGCGGTTGTCGTCTGGTCGTGCTTCAGAGCTTGCCGGAATGAGCCGTGTTGAATTTTTACTCAGTCTCAGCCGCTATAATGTTTTTTCCCTGGCCTCCGAATTAGATGATTTAGAGCATGACCATGCTTCAAGCCATTAGCAATACCTCTCCCTTACTCTATCTTTACCGTATAGGATTGATTGATCGACTTCCTGAAATTTTCGGAGAAATATGGACTCCTGAAGCGGTGAAGGTTGAATTAATGGTTGGCGACAAGAGTGGATATGATGTTCCAAACCTGTCAGATTTTTCATGGATCAGGCTCATGCTGCCGGTTTACAGGTTTGGGGTACCCTTAAAGTTTTACTGGAAATGAAAGCGCAAGGACTTGTCAATAGGGTTGAGCCGTATGTCAATCGTTTGACTGATGCGGGAATGTGGGTTTCAGATGTTGTGAAGCGTCGGATTCTTGTGTTAGCAGGGGAGTTGTAATAATCATTCGGATAGAGATCCAAAGCCGCTCCACCAACAATACAACCCAAACACCCAACAGAGCACCTTGAAAAATATGGCAATACGAACAACGATGGGGCACGAAGCAATCAAACTGGAATTGATTCAATGGTAGTTAACCTTGAGGACGGTGAAACCCTGGATTATCTCAACGAGCAAAGAGATTCAAATGAAACACAAAATGATTGGTGGCATGGCTTGACCGATGAGCAAAAATCAGGGATAGCTCGTGGTTTGAACGATGTTGACGAGGGAAGAGTTCATTCACATCAGGATATAAAAATTCAGTATGGGCTCTGATTTTAAAATTTCAAACCAAACCATGCAGCGAGATCAAGTACTCTGTATTCTTAGCAGCCATAAAACAGAGCTTGAGGAGCGTTATGGCGTGAAAAAAGTCGGCATTTTTGGCTCTGTCGCCAGAAATTCTGCCAGGGATGACAGCGATATTGATATTGTTGTTGCAATGGAACCGAATATTTTGCTCAGGGTGCAGCTCAAGGAAGAGCTGGAGCAACTGCTGGGCAGCAAAGTTGATCTGATCAGGTATTGGAAAAGAATGAACCCGTTTCTGAAGGCTCGTATTGATAAGGAAGCACAGTATGTATGAAGAATATCAAGCAATAGAGGAGTTTATGGAAGATTGTATGGATCTGATTGATCTTCGGGAAGCAAAGTTTGCAGGACAGGATGAACCCTCAGTCCCTCTTGATGAGGTGATCAAAGAACTCAACAAAAGCTGAGGCTTGGCCCACAAATTGGCCCATGTCATTAAATGGGCCAATTCTGTGGCCACAATATCTCCGCTCAATTCCTTCATGGGAAGCAAAGCAAACTTCACTTGACGCAACAAGGTTGTATCAATCATTGTATGAGAACGTTACAGGAAATCACTGAACTGCTGAATGAATTGGAGCGTCGAATTGCCGACGAACTCGAAGACCAGGATCTGGATTTCAAGCAGTGGGACACAAAGAGCATGGACAAATCAGTCAAGATGCTGGTTCGTACAGCAGTTTGCATGGCGAACGGTGGTGGTGGTACTGTTGTTTTTGGTGTGGCTGACAAATCGTTGGGGCGGGCAACAGCTCTTCAGGGTGTACCGCTTGAGGTAGATGTCAATCTGCTCAAAAAGGCGGTTTATGACCAAACCGATCCTAAAATTATGCCAGTATATGAAGAGATGCGCATACCGGAGGGCACTGGACGGTTGCTTATCATGCAGATCTATCCTGGGTTGCCACCATACACAGATACATCGGGAACTGGTTCCATTCGCATCGGGAAAGATTGCCAGCCATTGACAGGCACCTTGCGGCGCAAGATATCCGTTGAAACTGGCGAGACCGATTTTAGTGCTGTACCGGTTGCGCCGGTCTCTTCAGAATTGCTTTCCCCAACAGCAGTGGATACTCTTCGCCGTCAGGTAAAAGCAGAACGTGCACCTGAAGATCTTCTCAAGTTGAGTGATAAAGAGTTGCTTACGGCTCTTGGTCTGGTGAAAAACCGTCAATGGACTCGCGCCGCACTTCTTCTTGCTGGAACTGAAGATGCTCTTCGGGAATATGTCCCTGGCTATAATTGGACCTTCCTCCAGATGATGTCGGACACTGGGTATGGCATCAGGGAAGACAGGGTAAGCGCTCTACCGGTTTCAGTACGACGGATTGAGGAGTTGCTTTTGCCGTTCAACCCAATTACCACTATTGAGCAGGGAATGTTTCATTTGGAATACCGTACATGGCCCGAAATCGCCCTTCGTGAGGCACTGATGAACGCATTCTGCCATGCTGATTTCCGTATTGCGGGACCGGTCATGGTCAAATATTATAATGATCGTCTTGAGATCAGTAATAATGGAGGTTTTATTGGAGGAATCAATCCTGCGAATATCCTTCACCATCAACCAGTTGCCCGTAATCCTTTACTTGTGGAGGCATTAACGCGTCTTCGCCTGGTCAACCGAAGCAACTTGGGTATGAGTCGCATGTTTTCATCATTACTCCGTGAGGGCAAAGAACCACCTGTCATTCAGGAAATTGGTGATTCCGTAACTCTTTCCTTCATGAAGCGTGAGCTTGCCGGAGCATTCCGCATGTTTGTGGCGGAAGAAAACGAGCTTGGCCATGATCTTAATGTTGATAACCTACTTGTTTTGCAATATTTGGTCAAGCATATCGAGATAGAAACTCATGCGGCAGCATCTCTTTGCCAGCGCAATGAGGTTCAAATGCGTGAATCTTTGGCAGGCATGGAAAAGGCAGGGTACATTGAGCATGGTGGCACTGGACGTGGCTTTTATTGGGTTTTAAGGCCGGAACTCTATCGGCGTCTGTCTGAAGATGGTCATCCTGAGCGCGACCGTCGTATCGACTGGGAAGCAGCTAAAACTCGTGTACTGAGTGTTCTCATGGAGCGAGCCCGACGTGGCGAAAATGGGTTGAGCAACCAGGAAATCAGGCAAATCACTCGGTTTGATCGTAATCAAGCGTTTCGTCTCATGATGGAGCTGCGTTCAGAGAATCCTCAAATTAAATCGCCAGGAAAGGGGAAGCTAGCCAAGTATGAGTATGCTGGTAATCCGTAATGCTCATAGTAATGCTCGCGAGCATTACTATGAGCATTACTTGGGCTTTAATGCTCGGTAATGGTTGAGACAAAGCATTACTGTGCAGCATTGAAATGTATCGAATGCTCTTGAGAACTTAACGAGTGTTGCGGCATCAGTTGTTATTTCCCCTGCCCACATTCAGTGTAAATCAAAAGAAATTCTCTATACTTCACACAAGCATCCAAAACCGCTCCACCAACAAGACAACCCAAACACCCAACAGCACCTTGAAGAGCCACCACACCATAATCCACGGCGACAGCCGACAGATGAACCTCCTTGCTGACAGGTCGGTGCATCTTGTTGTCACCTCACCACCCTACTGGCAGCTCAAGGACTACGGGACGGAGAACCAGATCGGCTTTCATGAGAGTTACGAGAGCTACATCAACAACCTGAACCTTGTCTGGAACGAATGCGAGAGGGTGCTGCACCCCGGCTGCCGTCTCTGCATCAACATCGGCGACCAGTTTGCCCGCTCGGTTTACTACGGCAGGTACAAGGTCATTCCCATCCGGACGGAGATCATCAAATTCTGCGAGACCATCGGGTTCGACTACATGGGCGCGGTGATCTGGCAGAAGGTCACCACAACCAACACTACCGGCGGCGCCTCAATCATGGGGAGCTTTCCCTATCCCCGAAAACTCACCTTTGGCTCCAGGATTGAGAAGGAGGGCGAGGCAGAGCGCGAAGAGTTCTTCACGGTCAAGGAGATACTTAGCCCCGAAAAAGTGCTGTTATCCAACGGGTTGACGGTAAAGCTTGATCGGCATCAAGAGCGAACCGTTCTCACAATCGCAGCTTGCAAAATACGAGCGCGCTTGCAAAATACGAGCGCGCTCGTATTTTAGTCGGTCTGAACTTGCAACAAAAAAATGGACACCCTAAGAAGCCATAGCTTTTGGTTGTTGTTTATAACGTAAAAACTCAACAGGCGATTTATACCCTAATGTTGAGTGCTTCCTTTTCCTGT
>CAISRC010000016.1 GCA_903887845.1 uncultured Chlorobiaceae bacterium | reverse complement strand
ATTGGCTTCGCTGCTCCAGGCAACCTTCTGTGCAGGCTCCTCCACGGCGGTGCGGCGGTTGAGTGGAAGGAAGTTGAAGAGCATGTCGTAAAGGGAGTTGACAATCTCCTGCAAGAGATAGATGGCTCCGCTGTGGCCCATGAAGGGGGTGCCGAGCGCACGACGCACGATGGGGCCGGGGAAGCCTGCCGGAATGAACCGGCTTTTCGAGTCAAGTTCGGCCAGATAGATTTTATCGACAATTCTGCCGAAGAGGAACTGCGGCTGTTTCTGCTGAATCTCCTCGCGGATGAGGGTGTTGTCGGCTTTGGCGGTATCGTGGCTGAAGAGGCACTGCATCCCCATCTCTCCCGCCAGAAAGGTTTCGAGGCCGAGGGCGTAGGTTTTTGCGGCGGTGGCACCGAACCGGATGGTCGGGAACCACTCCGCCTGTGGTCCGCGCCAGAGATCCCAGAGCGGCTTGAGGGTGGTGCGCTTCTCCTTCAGCAAAAAGGCTTCGGCCTCCTGCTCCCGCTTCAGCAGGCGGCCAAGGTCGTGAATAAAGTTTTGGGTTTCGCCAATGCCGAAGGGGGCTTGCAGCACCGGACGGCCAAGTTGTTCGGCCAGGGCGTGGCCGAATTCGTGGTACAGCACCACCAGCACATCGGAATTTTTCAGGTCGGCAACGTCGTGCAGCGAGCTTTCAAAGGGGTAGACATGCTGCAGCTCTCCTCCCACTCCAGCAATGAGCCGCTTGATTTCGGCCAGATCAGAGGGGCTGTTGAAGCAGCCGTAGGTGGGGCCGATAATCGAGACCGTGCCGGGTTTTACAGCGGCGGGTTCGCTGTCGCCAAACGTCTCATTAAGCCACACCAGAGCGCGGTCGCGTCCCTGCCACTCATCTTCGCCAAGGGAGTTTGAGGGGAAAAAGCGGACATCGGGGTACTTCATCGTCAGCATCCGCTCATGGTCGCTGCCAATCATCTCGCTCTCGGCGCTTGAGACCAGAATCAATTGCCGCCCCGGTGCCTGGAGCTTTTCAATGGTCTCCCTCACAATCTCCGAGCTGCCTGAGGAGGCGATTTCCTTTTCAGTGAGGCTGGTCGGGGTAAAGTTCTCCAGATAGGGTACGGCATCGGTATAGTCAATGACCGCCACCCCCACCAGGTTGTAGCACCCTACCGGCGCATCGGCAATGACGTGGACATCCTGGAGTGAACAGAAGGTGTTGACTGCCGCCCAGTAGGCGCTTGCGGTTGATTCGTCCCGAATGGTTTTTCCCATGATGATAATGCTATGATGTTCAGCGGGAGTGCCCCTGCAGCGACACTGGCAGAACTCCCCGTGGTTTCAGTGCTCCCCGCAACACCTCGACCGCCAACTCCTCACAATCTTCAGTGGGGGAGTAGGTGCAGAGGTAGCTGCTTATTTCAGGAAAATAGTTGATGATATACGGAGTACCAAGCGACAGGAGTATCAGCGGGCTCTCTTTCGGCACAATCCCGACGAGAGAGTGAATGAACTGCTGCTGTTGGGCGGAAAGTTTCAGGGCACCTGAGCTGCTCAGTGACTGGCTGTAGGAGGTGACGATCACCGCTTTTGCCTTTGAGGCCAGCTCGGCAGCGTTGGCGTAGGTAAGTGAGTCCGTGCCGGGGTTGATTCTGATATGGTTGACCGTATAAAACTTGTCGAGCTGCTTGATATATCTCCTTGCCGTCTCATTGTTTATTCTGTCCTGCACGATAATATTCACAATCCCCTCGGTTGGTTTGAGAGGCAGGAGGTGGTTGGTGTCGCTCACCAGCGTGACGGCGCGTGATGCAATTCTTCTGGAGAGATGCTGATGGGTGGGAGGGCTCACCTCTCTCTTGACCTGCTTCAAATCGGCAGTTTTTCGCCTCTCTATCTCCAGCCACGCTTTGGCCTGAAGGATTCGGCGCACGGAGTTGTCAATCTGTTCGATCGCAATCTCCCCCTTTTCAACCGCCTTGACCACAGCGCTGTGGGTCAGCTCAGGATCGGGAGAGAAGAGCAGCAGGTCATTGCCCGCTTGCACCGCCTTGACCGAAATCTCGGCAACGTTCTGGCCGTTGTAGAGCGCCTTCATGTTCAAAGCATCGGTAATAATCAACCCCTGAAAACCAAGCTCTTTACGGAGCAGATCGGTCACAATGAGTTTCGAAAGGGAGGCTGGCTCCATGCTGCCGGTCAGTTTCGGTACGGCGAGGTGACCCACCATGACGCTGATGACCCCCCGTTCAATGGCCGCCCTGAAGGGTTGCAGCTCATAGGCATCAAGCTGCGTTCGGTCCGCCTTGAGCACCGGCAATAAAAAATGGCTGTCCACCGAGACGTCACCGTGGCCGGGGAAATGTTTTGCCGTTGCGATGATACCGTTCGACTGGAGCCCCTTGATGATGGCGTTCGACATGGCGATGGTCTGCGGCACGCTGTCGCCGAATGAGCGGGTGTTGATAACGGGGTTAAGCGGATTGATGTTCAGGTCAACTGTTGGGGCATAGTTCTGCTGCATCCCGATCATGGTCGCCTCTTCGGCAATAGCCTCCGCCATCTCCTCGGCAAGCTCCGGATCCTGCGTGGCCGCCACCGCCATATTCGGCGGAAACTCGGTGGCTCCGCTGAGGCGCATGGCTACCCCCCGCTCCATATCCGAGCTTATCAGCAGAGGATGGGGCGCAATCGACTGAAAATAATTGATATACGTAGCAGCGGTGAGGGCATCCCCCTTGAGCAGCATGATGCCTCCAACCTTTCCCTCCTGCACCAGTCGACTCAGGAGATGGTACTCCTTGTGCTGGGTGTTGATCGTATGCGGCTCAATTTGTGCGATCAGCATCAGTCCCACCTTTTCCGGCAGACTCATCCCCTGCAGTTGCTCTTCAATGCCCGAATCCTTGCGGCTGAAAATCTGCTGCGCACACCACTTTTCTGTGCCCGGCTTTGCATGAGCCAGTCCGGGCAGAGAGAGCAGGAGAAGAGAGAGTGAGAGGAGCAGCCTCATGGCTCTTCCCCCCATCATGAACAGCAGATGTTGAGCTGCACTTCGGCAGGAGCTTTGCGCAGGAATGTTGAGGGATGGATGCTCTCAAGAGGGAGTTCAGGGGTATCGTTTCCGTAAAGGCTGTATCCCTTGCATCCCTCGCAGGAACGATCAAAAATATGTTTTTCTCTCATGGTGTTGATTATAATATCTGTATCTAATTCTTTATGAAAGAGTTATGTGTTTGGCTCGTGGATGTTATCGGGTTAAACTTTACAATAACCGCAATTCATTCAATCTGGATAACCCTCTTATGTTCCGGGAATTTAAACAATAATGGGGGAAAGAGAGAGAATAGAGTTTTTGAAACTGTGAATATTCGCCAACCAAAAAGCTGACACTTTTTAAGCTTGCATAATGTTCACCTTATCGTTAACAATGTGTTCCGACTACTCGGCTTCTTTGACCGATGGAAATTTGGTGATTCTTACAAATGGGTTCGCAAAGAAAACCCAGAAAACCCCGCCAGAAGAAATCGAACTGGCTGAAAAACGAAAGAAAGACTATCTCAGGAGGAAACAATATGGATGACTTACAACGCGCTATTGCAAAGCGGAAAAGCCGTGACCCTGAATTTGCTAAGACCTTCGATAAAGAATACGAAGAGTTCAAGATCGGAGTGGCGTTGAAAGAAGCGAGAAAAAACGCAGGGCTTACACAGGAAGCTCTGGCCGACAAGCTGAATACCAAGAAATCGGCAATCTCAAGAATTGAAAACCATTCTGAGGATATCAGGCTTTCTACGTTGCATCACTATGCTGAAGTACTGGGGAAAAAAATTCAAGTTTCCATTCTGTAGAAGGCCAGGAAAGCCAATGAGCGCTGCTTCGCGACAGTCGGCCTCCGGCAGGGATATGCAGCAGGGCAGGAATGATGAAAGCTAATCGTTTTCATAAGCGCCCCCTTATTAAATTTATGGCTTTTCCGCTGGGCCTTTCTTTGCATGTGTGAATGGCCAAAGAAGATGTCTGCTCACGAAAAGTTATAATGACGGAATCCTTAATCACTGGGGTCGGTGGAGAGTTCGGAAAAATAGGGAAACTCAACAAAAAACATTTCCATACAATAGCCATAAATGGAATCTTGTTCTTTAAAATAATTATAACTATTTCCTTAATAAAGGCACTATGGGTTTAAAAGATGATATAGATAGCTCCAAAAAGCTTTTAACGTATTGTAGTGAATTGATAGACAACGTAGTTGAGGTTAATAGAGATACACTGAAAAAAAGTTTTCCAGCAACGTTATTCCAGACAGCATTAGAGCATCATAGTGCGATACAGCTTTTGGTATCTCATACAATACCACTCAATGGTTCAGCAGCCGCTTTACTGCGTCCTCAGTTTGAGGCTTACATTCGAGGTGTTTGGCTTCATCGTTGCGCGAAAGACTCTGACATCAAGAAATTTTGTAAAGAAGATAAACTTCCTAAAATTGACTTACTTATTGAACAAATCGAGAAACTGCCAGCCTTTGCAAATGGGGTGTTATCAAAGAAAAAAAAGGAACTTTGGAATATTATGTGTAGCCTAATCCACGGCGGAATGTTGCAGATAACAAACCGGATTAGTGCTACTGAAATTGCTGATAACTATACAGATGAACAAGTGTCGGAGATACTGAATTTTGCTTGCAGTGTGACGCAAATGGTTTTGGTAGGGTTGGCAGGCCTGATAGAAAACACAATCATGGCAAATGAGATTTACTCAACCTGCAAGAGACTATTTTCTGAAAAAACATAGAACCAGACAAAATGATTACCTTCTTATTACGATAGAAAGTAATGAGATAGCGATCAATATCCAGCCAAGCACAATAACAGTAGTGCGTAGGGATCCAACTTCACCTATCATTCTTTTTATCTCTTCGAACATCCGTTCATTTTCGGAAGCCTTCGGAGCTTCTACTGTGGAATCCTTCAACGACATGAGATCATTTGAGTCTGAAAATTGAAACGAATTGGAAAACTCCATATTCCAATGTGTCACCAGACCATGTGCCGTTTCAGGATGACTAACCTCCCCATCTTCTATGTTGGGACGTAAGTAATAATTAGGTTCTTCTTCATATTTTTCATAACCATCAGGTAAAGAATAATATTCACCAACATCTGTATAGATATCTCGAAAGTATATACTGAGTTCAAGACTTTTCAGCCGCTTGTTAAAAATCGCATCTATGAGATTTTTAAGTATTTCATCTGCCAAAGAAATGTCTAAATACCACCCCCCTTCAGGGTAAAAGCCCAAGAAAGAGTCAAAATCATATCCATATAACGTAACTGAAGGATTTTTAGAATAATACGCAGCGGCTTTATCCTTAGTAATTGGAATACAATCAAGTCGCCTAATAAAAAGGGAAATGCGAGAGATACTGTTTTCAGAATCACCGATAACCGATAAAACGTTTTTTCCCGAGTACGAACCTCTTTTATTTAGAGTAGCAAATCCTTTAATATATCTTTCTGTTTTAAGAAGATCTTGTCGTTCAGGCGCACTTGGGGGTGCTTGATGCCCCCCTTCAGAAACATGCAAATAGACACTCCCACTCTCATGAACCTCAAGCGAGTCAACATTAAATTTAATTTCTCTTTTAAATGAAAATGACGAAAGCTTATTATAGTTTGTTGAGTTACCATTTTCGTCTATAAACCTGAGTACGTCCCCACCTTCCTCCTCATATATTTGAACGATCTTTTTGGTATTCATAGCACGTTGTTTTATGGTTTTTATGGGGTCGCTTCAGATTTCCGAAAAAATAGAATGTTAAGAGATTTTAAAATACTGTAAAATATTTACATGTATTGCGTCATAACTTTAATAGCTTTTGTCAAAAAATCAGCTACTTTTATCAGATTTTGAGGCGCTGCTGCCTTAGATCAGTATTGAGTATTTTTTCTTTTTTACTCTACATTAAATGCTTAATTAAGCTTATTCGTAAAAAGATTTTATACCGATAGAAATCGCTTACCGTGCTCTAATCTTCCAATTCTGAAGTGATCCCACTTAAATCAGTTATAATTTTTTTTTATTACTTCTCTTTTCTTTAAAATCTTTCAAAACATCTCCTTTCTTAGGGCTTTCGTAAAGCACGTCCAAGACGTTTTCAAGGACATCTATAGCAAGACTTAGTTCTTTAGCACTTGGTCGTTGCAATTCGTGTAGTGCATCGTTGCCAAGATTTCTATGAAAATGCAGAATATTTGCCTGTTCCTTTGTTAGAATTCCCTTCTCTACAAGACCAATAATCTTGTGGTAGAGAGCGTTTTTTCTCAATGGTTTACCATTTTTTTTAACTTGGTCGCCTGTTGATGTTAGCTCAGGGCCATCCGTTATCTTCTGATCTGCGCAAACTCCTTCAACAATAGCCCTAAGACCCGCTGCGCAAAGATATGAATTATCATGATTAAAGCACTCAATTGTCTCGGAATAGATTAGCTGTAGATCTCTTGGTACGTGGAAGTAGTCTTTAATCGGCTTGGTCGTTTTAGAACGGTGAGGATACAAAAAAACAGTGTCATTGTCGTATTCAGAACAATTTCTTACCTGTCTAAAGGAAATAGAGTTACATCCCTGACATTGTATAATCTGAAAGCTATCATAAAGGTCAATGAGCAGGTGAGCATTGGAATCACAAGAATATCCGGATTTTTCAAATTTCGCACCTAATGTCTCATGCTCAAGAGATTGACAAACAATATGGTTGGTTTCGATATTGCAAACACAGCAAACTACCTGAACCACTGTACCTTTGGTCTGGTTTTCTTTCGTATTCTCAGTTTTCTTGCCCATTATTTCCTACGTATAAAAAGTTAATGCGTTCTCACCTCTCGAAGTAACTTAAGCGTTCTAAAGTATTCTTGCAAGACGTGATTAAGCTGTTTGGAGTCAGTTGGCTGGTTCAGGTTCGGCACATGGGCGATTTGGTTGATGTTGGGGTCGCCTTAATCATCCGAATTCTGAGGCGAACCACTCGTCATGGTTTGTTTCGGTGATAGTTATATGGAAATGATGCTATAATAATGCCAAAAATGACCCGTTAAGTAAACGTAAATAATGTCGCATTTGACTTTGGACACTGCGATCAAAAACTCACCATGACCGCAAGGAATTACATTCTGTGGTGTGGCTCGGAGTCTGCCTTATGCTGTTCAAAGTTGAGAATCTTGTGGCTGCTGTCGGAAGCACTTCTTGAACAAGCGGCATCAATTCCCTTCACTCCATCCCGAACAAAACACACAACGAGTGAGTCACCTCACCTTTCAGGCCATGAGTTTAAGATCCCTGATAGAGTGAGTATTATTTCAATAAAAGAGCATGTCGTTTTCCTTTTATAGCTCAAAGAAATGGAGAACCACAACTTCATTAACCAAAACAAGGAACGATTATGTTTGAATCAGAGAAGAAGGAAGCTTCTCCCTGCCCGGCATTGCATGAGCCAAACCGGGCAGAGAGAGCAGGAGGAAAAAGAGTCAGAGGAGCCGCCGACTCATCATGAACAGCAGATGTTGAGCTGCCTTGAGGCCATCGCTTCATCGAGTCGCTTCACCGGCGTTGTCACCGGAGCGGCCAGTACAACTTCAGGTGTCGTTTCAGCCTCTCGGGCAATGCTGAGCAGCGCTTCGGCAAAGACATCAAGCGTCTCTTTTGACTCGGTCTCGGTTGGCTCAATCATCAACGCTTCACTGACAATGAGCGGGAAGTAGATGGTCGGGGCATGAAAGCCGTAGTCGAGCAGCCGTTTTGCAATATCGAGCGTTCTGACACCGTGCGCTTTTTTCTGCCGGTCTCCCGAAAGGCAGAACTCGTGCATCACCGGTTTCGGGTAGGGCAGGTCGTAGCTTTCGAGCAGCAGGCTGAGCAGGTAGTTGGCGTTGATGATGGCATTTTCCGAGACCCGGCGCAGACCGTCGGGGCCGAGCATACGGATGTAGGTGTAGGCCCTCACCAGCACAGCAAAGTTGCCATAGAAGTTCATCATGCTGCCGATGCTCTCCGGGCGGTCGTAGGAGAGTTTGTAGGTTGTTCCCTCTTTCACAATAATCGGAACCGGCAGGTAGGGCACCAGTTTTTCGCTGACACCGACCGGGCCGCTGCCCGGGCCGCCGCCGCCATGAGGAGCTGAAAATGTTTTGTGGAGGTTGTAGTGCATCACATCAAAGCCCATGTCGCCGGGGCGGGTGATGCCGAGAAGGGCGTTCATGTTGGCACCATCCATGTAGAGCAGGCTGCCGTTGTCGTGCACCATTTTGGCCATCTGCTGAATATCCTTTTCAAAAAGGCCGATGGTATTGGGGTTGGTCAGCATCAGCGCGGCCACATCACCATCAAGCTTGCTCTTCAAATCCTCCAAATCGGTGCGCCCGTCGGCATTGCCCTTGACGGAGATAATTTCATAGCCCGCCAGCGCGGCTGAAGCGGGGTTGGTGCCGTGTGCCGAGTCAACCACCAGCAGCTTGTGCCGTTTTGCTCCTCCCTGTGCCTCGTGATATTTCTTGATCAGCAGAATGCCGGTCAGCTCTCCGTGGGCGCCAGCAGCCGGTTGCAGCGTGACGGCCGCCATTCCGGCAATTTCGCGAAGCATCTCGGCAAGTTCATACATGAGCTGCAACGCTCCCTGCGTGGTTGCTGCAGGCTGCAAGGGGTGAAGGGCGCTGAATCCCGGCAGATCGCAGGTGTAGTCGTTTATTTTGGGATTGTACTTCATGGTACAGCTTCCCAGAGGATACATATTCTTGTCGACGTGGTGGTTCAAGTTTGAGAGCCGTACAAAGTGGCGCACCACCTCGCTCTCCGGCACCTCCGGTAGATCGGCTGGAGCCTTGCGCAGAAACGTTGAGGGGATGATACTCTCAAGAGGGAGTTCAGGACAATCGTTTCCGGAGAGGCTGTATCCCTTGCGTCCCTCGCGGGAAAGATCAAAAATCAGTTTTTCTCTCATGGTGCTTGTGCGGCTTCTGGAGTGGCGGTTGAATTATATGCTGTTATTTAATATAGAAGATGGGAAAGAGAAGCTCAAGACAATCAGAAATTATTTTTCTGGGGATATCTGTCCCGGGAACGCCGAGCTCCAGCTCGGCGAAGGTTGATATGCCGAGCTGGAGCTCGGCGTTCCCAGAGTAGAGGCTCAAGCGTTGTTGTCTGAAACACCTTGTTCGTCAATTTTCTCCATAGCCTCTTTGGCCGCTAATTGTTCAGCATCCTTTTTGCGTCGAGCAGTTCCTGTTCCAAGGAGCTCTTCATTGCAGGTTACGGTAACCGTAAAGGTTTTTGCATGTTCTGCCCCGGCTTCGGCAAGAACAGCGTAGAGGGGTGGCGGCAGATGCAGGGATTGTGTATACTCGATCAGGCGGCTTTTGTAGTTGTACTCTGTGGCAACGATGCTTTTGAAATTGGCATGGTTGATGATATGGCGAACAACAAAATCGTAAGCCACGTCGGCTCCTTTATCGAGGTAAATTGCCCCTATGAGTGACTCGAAGGCATCGGCAAGGGCCGATTCGCTTACTCTGATGTTATGGTGGTCGGCGGATTCGCCGAGGAGGAGGTGGTCGCCAAGGCCAATACTGCGGGCAAACCCGGCAAGGGATTTGCTGTTGACAATTTTGGCCCGGGTGTTTGAGAGTTCACCTTCAGCGCTTGCCGGAAAATGGCGGAAAAGGTAGTCGGAAACAAGCATGCCGAGCACTGCATCGCCAAGAAATTCAAGGCGCTGGTTTGATTCGATGAGGTCGGGCGTAGCAGGGTCATGAACCACGGAACGGTGGGTCAGAGCGGTCTGGTAGAGCAGCATGTTGTTGCCGGGTGATCCGACAAGCTGCTGCAGGTAGTCAATGGTTTCTTGCGCAAGGATGGTCGTCTTTGCCTCAAGGGTATTCTCGCCTGTTCGGTGAAAGGCAAAGGAGGTAAGCTTTTGCCAGAATTGCTCCACAGGCAGCAATGGTTTTGTCAGAGCGAAGAGCCGTTCCTGAAAATGATGGATCCGTTATGCCCGCCAAAGCCGAAACCGTTGTTCAGCGCATACTCTATGGTCCGTTGTTTCGGGGTGTTCGGCGTCACATCAAGGTCAACCATCGGGTCAAGATTGTCGAGGTTGATCGTTGGTGGTACGGTCTGGTGCTGCAAGGCAAGAAGACAGGCAATTGACTCAACAACTCCGGCGGCGCCTAAAAGGTGCCCCGTCATTGATTTGGTTGCGCTGATACTGAGGTTGTAGGCGTGCTCGCCAAAAAGCGTTTTAATGGCAGCAACCTCCGCAAGGTCACCGAGGGGTGTCGATGTACCGTGGGTATTTATGTAGTCTATCTGTTCGGGCGCTATACCAGCCATCGTTATGGCGGTTCTCATGGCATTGACTGCACCGAGTCCTTCAGGGTGTGGGGCCGTCAGGTGATAGGCATCAGCGGTTGCACCCACTCCAACGATTTCGGCATAAATTTTTGCTCCACGAGCTTTTGCTGACTCAAGCGATTCAAGAATCAGCGATCCCCCACCTTCTCCCATCACAAAGCCGTCACGATCGCGGTCGTAAGGGCGGGAAGCCTGCTGCGGCCGGTCATTTGCCGTAGAGAGCGCTCTGGCTGAGTTAAAGCCGCCAACACTCATCTGTGTTATTGGCGCTTCAGAACCGCCACATACCATATAATCAGCCATACCTGCCTGAATCAGCAAGTAGGCATCCATAATGGCATGAAGTGATGTTGCGCATGCCGAAGAGGTTGCATAGTTTGGTCCCATAAGCCCATGCCGGATAGAGATCTGTCCGGCTGCGATGTCGGGAATGAGCATGGGAATAAAGAAGGGGCTGATGCGTCTCGGCCCTTTTTCCAGGAAAGTCTTGAACTGCTGTTCATACGTGGTCATGCCCCCTATGCCCGAGCCATGCACCACACCGATTCTCAGCGGATCAATCTCCTTCAGATCAAGTCCTGAATCTTTCAGCGCCTGATCTGCGGCGATAACAGCATACTGACAGTAGGGATCCATCCGGTCGGCGGATTTTCTGTCGATATGGTCGGCCGCCGAAAATCCTTTCAGCTCGCAGGCAAAGGTTGTCGCAAAATCAGTCGCATCGAAATAGGTGATCGGCGCCGCACCGCTCTTTCCATGTGAGAGTGAGTCCCAGAACTCCTCTTTGGAAAGACCCACAGGAGTTAAAACTCCTATTCCGGTAATGACGATTCTTTTGCGATCCTGAGCCATTGGTTCTGATTTTAAACTTGTTGCCGTTTGCCTGCTTTACGGTGATGCTGGTTACTTTTTGTTGACGATGTAATCGATTGCCTGCTGCACAGTGCCGATCTTTTCAGCATCTTCATCAGGAATCTGCACACCGAACTCATTTTCAAGCTCCATGATCAGCTCAACGGTATCAAGTGAATCAGCACCGAGGTCATCGGAAAATTTTGATTCCATCTTGATCTGATCTTTGTTGACGCCCATCTTGCTGACGATAATATCGTATACTTTATCTTTAATTTCTGCCTGAGTCATAGTGTGTTCTCCGGATTAAGAGTTGGTTGTTAGAATGAAAAGTTTTAAAAAAGTCAGTCAATATACAAAGAAAATAACCTTGCCCAAATCACATAACCATCCCGCCATTGACGCTGATAACCTGGCCGGTGATGTAGGAGGACTGGTCGCTGGCCAAAAATGCAACGGCATTGGCTACATCCTCCGGAGTACCGAAGCTGGCGAGCGGGATAGCTTCGAGCATTTTCTGGCGAACTTCATCGGAGAGCGCGTCAGTCATTTTCGATGAAATGAATCCCGGAGCGACGGCGTTTGCCCTGATGTTGCGGGAAGCAAACTCTTTAGCGACTGATTTGGTGAAGGCAATGACGCCCCCTTTCGATGCGGCATAGTTGGCCTGACCGGCATTGCCCATGAGTCCGACGACGGAAGCGATGTTGATGATGGAACCGGAACGCTGCTTCATCATGATGCGGCTGACTGCCTTGGTGCAGGCAAAAGTACCTTTCAAATTGACGGTAAGCACAGCATCCCAATCCTCTTCGCTCATTCTCATCAGCAGACCGTCTTTGGTAATACCTGCATTGTTGACGAGAATATCGATTCTTCCGGTCTCGGCGGCAATATCATTAAAGACATTTTGCACGGCAGTGGCGTTGGTGACGTCAAGCTCAAAACACCAGACTTTTCTGCCAAGTTTTTTTATCCCTTCGGCGCTCTCGGAAAGCCACTCAGCCTTAATGTCGCCCAGCACGATATCGGCGCCTCTGGCGGCAAGGTTATAAGCGATAGCCTGCCCGATTCCTCTGGCTGCTCCGGTGACAACAGCGATTTTTCCTTCAAACATAGTTTCAGTCGGTTGATGTTAAATAGTAAACCAGCGGCTGAATATCCGCTGCGGTATCAATGCCACGGATAGCGACGCTCTTGTCAATTCGTTTGATCAGACCCTGCAACACTTTCTGGGGGCCGACTTCTATAAACTCCGTTATCCCGCCTTGCACCATTGCCTCGATTGACTGTGACCACAGCACCGAGCTGGTCAGTTGGAGAATGAGATTCTTGCGGATCTCTGCGGCGTCAGTTATCGGACGGGCTACGGCATTCATGCAGACCGGAATCCCGGCATTCTTTATCTCCATAAGATCAAGCGCCGCAGCAAGCTCCTTTTCGGCAGGCTTCATGAGAGGGGAGTGAAATGCGCCGGAAACCACCAGCTCTTTTGCCATGCGGGCCCCTTTGGAGGGAGCAAGTGCAACCGCTTTTTTCACGGCGGCAATATCGCCTGAAAGGACAATCTGTCCGGGAGAATTGAAGTTGGCGGCCTGAACAATACCCTCTGTGCAAGCCTCTTCAAGAAGGCCTGCAAGTGCGCTGTCGGGCATGCCGATAATGGCGGCCATGGTGCCGGGGTTTTGTTGACCGGCATTCTGCATCAGCTCTCCCCGTTTTGCAACAATGCGCATGGCATCGTCAAAATTGAGAGAACCGGCAAAACAAAGTGCGGTATATTCACCAAGGCTGTGGCCCGCAGTCATGGCAATATCGTTTCTGCCGAGAAGTGTTGCGGCGGCAATACTATGGAGAAAAATAGCCGGCTGTGTATACTTTGTCTGACGTAACTCCTCTTCACTGCCCGAGAACATAATATCGGTTATTGAATAGCCGAGTAGTTCGTTTGCCCTCTCCATCATGGCGCGGGCAGCAGGAAAGTTGTCGAAAATGTCACGGCCCATGCCGCAGTACTGGGAACCCTGTCCCGGAAAAACAAAAGCTTTCATAAAGAGTTTTATTGCCATTTAATATAGATGCCACCCCAGGTATATCCTGCGCCGAAACTGACGAGAACCAGATTTGAGCCTGAGTGCAGTTTCTGCTGTTCATCAAGTTCAGCAAGACAGATTGGTATGGTACCAGCCGTCGTGTTGCCGTACATGGCGACGTTTGATACAACTTTACTCTTGTCAACACCCATTCGCTCTGCCGTTGCATCAATAATGCGTTGATTGGCCTGGTGAGGCACGAGATAATCAACATCTTCAGCTTTGAGATTATTGCGATTCATGATCTCCTGGGCAACCTCTGCCATGGATGTGACAGCGGCCTTGAAAACCTGTCGGCCATCCTGGCGGATGTAGTGCATTCTCTTGTCGATGGTCTCGTAGGTTGCCGGATGTCGGCTGCCGCCGCCACTCATAAGAAGATGATCGGTGCCGTTTGCTCCGTCGGCGTACATGCGAGTATCAAGAATGCCGTATCCCTCCTCTTTTGCCGGCTCAAGGATGACTCCGCCAGCCCCGTCTCCAAAAAGAATTGCAGTTGAGCGGTCAGTAGGGTCCGTAACGGCTGACATCTTGTCGGCGCCTATGACCATCACTTTTTTGTGCGCACCACTTTCGATAAAGCGGGCTCCGGTGTTCAGCGCGTAAAGAAATCCGGAACATGCAGCATTGACATCAAATGCCCATGCTTTGGATGCTCCGATAATGCTTTGTGTAAAACATGCGGTGGAAGGGAAGAGCATGTCGGGAGTCATGGTGGCAACAATGATCAATTCTATTTCATCTGCCGCAATCTGCCTTTTTTCAAGCAGCCGCTTGCCAACCTCTCCGCACATGTATGATGTTGCTTTTTCAGGATCCTTGAGTATTCTGCGTTCGCTGATACCTGTTCTCGAACGAATCCATTCGTCGTTGGTATCGAGCATGAGCTCAAGGTCATGATTGCTCAGAATATCAGGAGGTAAATAGTTGGCCGTGGCCGTAATTGCAGCTTTCATACGTAGTATGCAGTTTTTCTAATTTTCCGACAGAACTTCCGCGATATGTTCATTAACTCTCCTTTCGATCATATGCTCAGCCATATAAATCATGTTCTTTATTGCTCTTGAAGAAGAGCGGCCGTGACCGACGATGGAGATGCCGTCAACCCCGAGAAATGGCACGCCTCCAAATTTTTCAACATCAAAGGGTTCAAACATTCCCTTGAACATGCCAGTCGTCAACGCTGCAATATCCGGACTGAACTGACCGGAGATGACAAGTTTTTCCAGTGAGCGCTTAAACAATGTTCCCAGAAATTCAGGAATGCTTTCGCCGAATTTCAGGATGGTGTTGCCCACAAGCCCGTCGCAAACAACGATTGTGGCCTCCCCCTTCAGAATATCGTGTCCTTCTATGTTGCCGATGAACGTTATTTTTCCCTTGCTGTCAGCCTCTTTCAGAAGACGGTATGTCTGCTTGAGTACCTCCGATCCCTTGCCCTCCTCCTCTCCGATGTTGAGCAGACCGGTGATAGGCTTTTCTATTCCAGCACCATAGCGCTGGTAAATGGTCAGCATTTCGGCAAACTGCACCAGATTATCAGGTTTGCAGTCAACATTTGCCCCGACATCGACAATATTGGTCAGTCCCTCCTCGATGCGCGGAAAATAGGCATAGATGGTCGGACGAAGCACACCGGGCAGTCGGCCGAGCACAAAAAGCGACGCTGCCATCTGTGCGCCGGTATTGCCTGCGCTGACGAAGGCATCTGCCTGTTTTGCCTTGCAGAGCTGTAAGCCCTTGACAAGCGATGACTCCTGCTTTGTCTTGACGGCGGTGGCAGGAATATCTTCCATGGTTACCACTTCGGGTGCATGCAGAAATCTCAGGTTAAGCGTACTTGTATCATAGGAGGCAAGCAGCGGCTCTACTTTTTCCGACTGACCGATAAGCACGATTTCAAACCGGTTGCCACTTTCCTGCAATGCCTGAACAGTCCCCTCTATCACACAGGCAGGCGCATTGTCTCCACCCATGGCGTCAACAACAATGGTCAACATGATCGGGTTTTTGTCTTGTTTTAGTTGATCAGCTCTTTGCTAATTTATTGACGACACTTCTTCCACGATAATATCCGCAATGGCGGCACGCACGGTGCGGAAGGGTTGGTTCGCCGCAGTGAGGGCAATTGACCGTTGTTGCCGGTTTTGTGCGGGCATTGAATTGGGCGCGTCTTTTATCCCTGCGGGATTTCGACATTTTGGCTTTAGGATTGGCCATGGTGCTGCTCTTTATTTATAAGTCAGTTAACGATACTTTTCTTTCAGCTTTTCAAGTGACTCCTGCCATGACGTCTGACGCCCGGCCTGAGGCTCTTCGAGTTCATGGCTGCTGAACAACCGACAGTCAGGGTTGTTCGTGCAGGTCATCTTCATTGGCACCGACAGGATTAACGTGTCGCACACCTCTTCAGTAATGTCAATGTATTCGGTACTCTTCTCAATTTGACGATACTCGTCATTCTCATCGTGCTCTCTGTCAAGAGATGTTCCAAAGGTATAAAAAAGATCAAGCGAGCCGGTCAGAACCTTTGCAATCGGAGCAAGACATCGGTCGCACGAAGAATCGGCGACTGCTGATGTGTTGATGGTGACCGCTATTTCGTCGTCACTCTTTTTGGCAATGACATGAACGGCAATCTCTTTCGTAAAACCAGCCTCAGCTAACCTCCTTCCTTCGAAATCTCCGGCTTGACAGGTAAAATCAAGATTGTTGATTCCTTCTGAAAGAGTACTGGTGCGAATCTCTATCAGTGATTTCTCTTTATACATAGACCATCTTTTCGATAAAAGAGAATCAATGTACAAAAATTATTATGGAAAATGAAAGCCGGCAGCAGGACAACTTTCACATAAACGCATAAAAAATGCTTGTGAGGGTTTGCTTTTTGTAAAAACAGGTGTATATTAGCCGACAAAATATTCCGCGGTAGCTCAATGGTAGAGCATGCGACTGTTAATCGCAGGGTTGCAGGTTCGAGTCCTGCCCGCGGAGCCAGAAAAAAGGCAGCACACATCAACCGGTGTGCTGCCTTTTTTGTTTTTATACCAACTATGCGTCATCTTTGTGTAAGAGCCCGATTGGATGAATTGTAAATAGCGAACAATAAATCTCTTGCACTATGCTTAATGTCCTCATTGTTGATGATGAAATCAACATTCGCAAAACTCTTATGGTTTTTATGGAATCGCGAGGCCATTTTGTGAAAGCGGTCAGCAATTCCAGGGATGCAATGGCAGAGGCTGATCGTCAGGTGTTTGATCTTGTCTTTATTGACTTGCGTTTGGGAACAGCGAACGGGCTTGATCTGGTGCAGTTGATGCTTCATACTTATCCATGGATCAAGGTTGTGGTGATTACTGCTTATGCTTCGATTGAGAGCGCTGTCGAAGCTATTAAGCGGGGTGCATCTGACTATATTGCCAAGCCGTTTACACCAGATCAACTTGATCTTGTTATAAGACGTATTGCTGAAGTGAGTGAGATGGAGCGGCGAATTGTGACTTTGAAGGAAGATTTGAGCCGCATTCATCCTGAGATTACTTTTACAACCCGTTATCCCTCTATGCAACGGCTTGTTGAGTTGGCTCGTCAGGTTGCCTCGTCTGAAGCTGTTGTTCTTTTAAGTGGCCCGAGCGGCACCGGCAAAACGGTGCTTGCGCGTACCCTTCATAACTGGAGCAGCAGAGCTGACAAACCATTCGGGGTTATCTCTTGTCCTTCATTAAGCAATGAGCTGCTTGAAAGTGAGCTTTTTGGGCATGTGAAGGGATCATTTACCGGAGCTGTCAGGGATAATCCGGGACGAGTCTTTTCCTGTGAAGGGGGTTCCCTGTTTCTTGATGAAATCGGAGACCTGCCTCTTTCAATTCAGCCAAAACTTCTTCGCTTTATTCAGGATCGGGAGTATGAAAGGATAGGTGATCATCAAACACGCAAAGCTAATGTCAGGATTATTGCCGCAACCAATAAAGAGCTTGAAAAAGAGGTAAAAGAGGGGCGTTTTCGTGAGGACCTTTTTTATCGGTTGAATGTTATCCAGATTGATTTGCCACCTCTTGCAGCCCGTCCTGATGATGTTGAACAGCTTGCTGTGAGTATGCTGAAGTTTTTTGCGGCCCAGAATCACAAAAAACTTGAAGGATTTACGGATACGGCTATGCAAGCACTCAGAACCTACTCGTGGCCGGGCAATATTCGCGAATTACGCAATGTTATTGAACGAGCTGTTATTTTGAGCAAAACAGATGGTATTGGACTGGAACTTCTTCCTGAAAGCATTGTAAAAAAAATACATACGGTCTCTCTTGGCGATCCGTTAACCCTGGAGGTTATTGAGGAGCACCATATTCGTCGTATTCTTGCTTCAACAAAATCTCTTCAAGAAGCAGCAGAGCTTCTTGGTATTGATCAGGCGACGCTCTGGAGAAAACGAAAACAGTATGGAATTTAAGCGCCGGATTTCCCCGCCCCTGGCAGCTTGAAAAATGCAAGCTCGCAGTTCGTGTGCCCTTGATAATTTCAAAGGGTCATCGCGACTCTCCCCGGCTGTTCTGTTAATTTACAAGCAATTACATTATTGGTACACTTTTTGCATTACTACTTAATCATGAACATGTCAGGAGATCATAGATGATTGGTATAAGACAAAAACTGGTTCTGGGATTCGGAGGTCTGCTTCTCATTGTTGTTGCAATAGGAGTGCTTACAATACGTCACATTGATGCCCTTGGCGGAGCTATTGATGTTATTCTCAGGCAAAACTATCGCAGTGTGGTTGCCTGCCAGAAAATGACTGAGTCTCTTGATCGCATTGACAGTGGCGCCTTGTTTACCTTTGCAGGTCATTACGATGATGGAATGACCACTATTCACGAGAATGAACAAAACTTTCGTCATGCACTTCGCGTGGAGCTTGGCAATATCACCCTTCCCGGTGAACATCAGAAAGCCATGCAAATCAATACTCTTTTTTTTAGGTATAATTTTATTATTAAACAGGTTACAGATCTATCGATCTCTTTTCCCGAACGCCAGCGACGATATTTTACTGACCTGCTTCCGCTTTCTCAGCAAATTAAGCAACTCTCAGCTCAGGTTCTGGAGATGAACCAGGCGAACATGCAGGCGGCAAACGATAATGCTCGCCAGATGGCGGCATCGGCGCACAATACCATGCTCTCGGCTATTTTTGCCAGTGCACTTATTGCTCTCTTGTTCAGCTTTCGATCCCATCGCTGGATTCTCATGCCGATCAAAAAGTTGAGCGCATCAGTCGAAGAGATTCGGAAAGGCAATCTTGATCTTGTTCTTGATACCACCTCAAAGGATGAAATCGGGCAGCTTTCACAATCATTTAACGATATGGCTGCAACTCTCCGAAAAATGCGCAAAAGCGATCAGGACAAGCTTTATCGCAGTCGGCGGGTAACGCAGGAGGTGTTCAAGGTTCTACCCTTGCCAATTGCGGTGCTGGATGCAAATGGACAAGTTGCAGTATCCACTGACACTGCGGAACGATATTTTGGGTTGAAAGCGGGTGTTTTTGTTCAGGATATCGGTCATGACTGGCTGAAGGGAGTGTGGCAGAAGACGGTTCGACAGGGTTCCGCAACGGAGTCGGAAGAGGGTCATGACTACATTCAGCATTTCGATGGGAGGAGTGAGTACTTTTTTCAACCTGTGGTAGTACCTGTTCCTTTTAGCGCTGAGCGAGAGGAGTTTACCGGAACAGCGCTGATCTTCAGGGATGTGACACAGCTTCACGAACAGCTTGAGCTCAAGCGCAGTGTTATTGCTACGGTATCCCATCAGTTGCGAACCCCTCTTACCTCGTTGCGAATGTCTGTTCATCTTCTGCTTGAAGAACGCATAGGTCATCTCAACGAACAGCAGGCAGATCTGTTGTTGTCTGCACGTGATGAGAGTGAGCGGCTTGCACGTATGCTTGATGATCTTCTGGAGCTCAACCGGATTGAATCGGGAAAAGCCCCTATGAACATTATTCCGGTTTCTCCTTTTCGTCTCAGCGGCGAAGGTATTGAGCCGTTCATGCTTCATGCCACTGATCAGGGGGTAGCCATTGTCAATACTATTCATGAGGGATTGCCTGACGTTATAGCAGATCCGGAACGCATCAAGCATGTTTTTGCGAACCTTCTTTCGAATGCATTGCGGTTTACCTCGCCGGGCGGTAAAGTAACCATCAGCGCTGCTGAAGAGGATGAAAAGATCAAATTCTCCGTTGAAGATACCGGGAACGGTATAGCATCTGAACATCTTGAGCATCTTTTCGAAAGGTTTTATCGGGTTCCGGGCCAAAAAGCAAAAAGCGGAATCGGTCTTGGGCTTTCTATTGTGAAGGAGATTGTTGAAGCACAAGGAGGAACAGTTGGCGCTGAAAATGTCGAAGGGAAGGGGTCGGTATTTTATTTTACTCTACCCGTCCGACAAGACAATCAATAATTACTATAAAGGTGTAGCCTACTCAATAGAAGGACGGTGACTCTCATGAATGTCTACCATCATCTTTATCTCGGCATACTCATTTTTCTGATTCTTGCAGGGCTTGCAGCATTCGTCGGTCTCATTTTTCATATCGGAGGTTAATATGGATATTGTGGTATTACTCACTTTTCTCGCCTGCATGGTTTACCTGGTTTTTGCCATTGTCAATCCTGAGAAATTTTAACAATCAAGTCATGTCGCAGCTCTATTTATTGTTACTGGTTGTTCCTCTCCTCTTGTCATGGCCTCTTGGACTCGCTATGGCACGACTGATCGAGCCTGATGAGGCATCTGGCTATGGCCTATGGACTTCAGGCATTTTCAGAAAAATCGGCGGCGCCCCGGTCATCGAAGAGCAGGATTGGAAGCGCTATCTCCTTTCCATGATGGTGTTCAACGTTGTGATGTTTGCGTTTGTGACGATCATTCTTGCCCTGCAGCAGTGGCTTCCATTGAATCCTGATGCGAAAGGGCCGCTTGAGGCAAGCCTTATATTTAATACAGCGGCATCGTTTGTGACGAATACCAACTTGCAGCACTACTCCGGTGAAGTATCCATGAGCTATTTTTCTCAGCTTTTCGGGTTGATGTGGCTGCAGTTTGTTTCGGCTGGTACAGGAATTGCCTGCCTTGCGGCTCTTGCCAGAGCGCTCGGCGGGAAGCAGACTGTCGGTAATTATTACCGTGATCTGCTGCGCATCACTTTTTTTATTCTGCTGCCGCTGTCTCTTTTTGTTGCTTTGCTTCTTCTGGCAGGAGGCGTACCGATGACTCTGGATGGCGCGATAGTAGCTCACACCCTTGAGGGTGCAACACAAACAATAGCACGCGGGCCCGTAGCTGCTATGGTGGCGATCAAGCAGCTTGGCACAAACGGGGGAGGTTTTTTTGGCGGCAATTCAGCTCATCCGTTCGAGAATCCTTCGTTCTTTACCAATATAGTGGAGTGTGTTACTCTTGTTTTGCTTCCCATGGCTGTGGTCTGGATGTTCGGGCGCATCACGGGACGAATGCGCGATGCAGTTGTGATATTTTCGGTCATGATGGCGTTGCTGCTTTTGAAAAGTGCAGCGGCAATCTGGTTTGAAAGTGCTCCGGCTGCGGCATTGTCTGGTTTTCCCGTTGACATAACCCCAAATCTGGAAGGCAAGGAACTTCGTTTTGGATCAGGGGCTGGCGCATTTTGGGCTGCTTTGACAACGGCGACAAGCAATGGTTCTGTCAACTGTATGCACGACAGCCTCAACCCGCTGACCGGCCTTGTGCCACTTGCCGGTATGTGGATGAATGTGGTTTTTGGCGGCGTTGGTGTTGGCCTCATCAACATGTTTATTTTTATCGTTGTCGGTGTTTTTATCTGCGGCATGATGGTGGGTCGTACACCGGAATATTTTGGCCGAAAGGTTGAAACCCGTGAAATGACGCTTGCGCTGCTTGCTTTGCTGGTTCATCCCGCGCTGATTCTGGGAGGGACAGCACTGTTTGCGGCAACTCCGGCAGGTGCCGCAACGGTACTGAATAACGGTGCCCACGGGTTTACCGAAATTCTCTATGAGTTTACCTCTGCGGCAGCGAACAATGGTTCCGGTTTCGAGGGGCTTGCTGATAATACGGTTCCCTGGAACATTGCCACAGGTGTGGTGATGCTGCTGGGACGATACATTCCTGTCATTCTGCCTCTTGCCATTGCCAGTTCACTGGCATCAAAACAGCCGGTTCCCAAAACAGCCGGAACCCTTCGCACTGACACACTGCTTTTTGGGCTTATTATTCTCGGCAGCGTTGTGTTTATCGGGGCACTTCTTTTTCTGCCCGTCG
This sequence comes from uncultured Chlorobiaceae bacterium, assembly GCA_903887845.1. GTDB lineage: Bacteria > Bacteroidota > Chlorobiia > Chlorobiales > Chlorobiaceae > Chlorobium. The sequence goes on along the minus strand of CAISRC010000016.1, from coordinate 19,206 downwards.
CTGTTCTTGGTCCGGTCGCCGATCATCTTACTGCAATCAATCATTGAAATAATGATGAACAGTCATTCTCTGCCACATCCCTCTGATCAGGCTAAATTCGAGCGTCGTCAGATGAAAAAAAGCTCTATTTTTCAAAAGGAGCTTGTTATCAGCGCACTTCGACGCTCAATAGTGATGCTTGACCCAAGGGCTATGGTAAAAAATCCTGTCATGTTTGTTACTGAAGCAGGAGCCGTGCTGACAACACTTATTGCAGGTGTCAATGCCATGAGTGGAGTTGGACACCAACTCTATACCGTAACGGTCATGCTCATATTGTGGCTTACGGTGATGTTTTCAAACTTTGCCGAAGCCCTGGCGGAAGCCCGGGGCAAGGCCCAGGCGGAGAGTCTCAAACGTACACGCCAGAATACGGTTGCAAGAAGAGTAAGTGATGGTAAAGAGGAATCCGTAAATTCTGACGAACTCCAGGAAGGTGACCGGGTTATTGTCTTGACCGGGGAAATTATTCCTGGAGATGGCGAGATTATTGAAGGGGCCGCTCTGGTTGATGAATCGGCCATTACCGGAGAGTCAGCACCGGTAGTAAGAGAGGCTGGTGGCGATCGATCCGGAGTTGTCGGAGGAACACGAGTCATCTCGGATTATATCGTTGTTCGTATTGCCGTTTCATCAGGACACTCCTTTCTTGATAAAATGATCGCCCTCGTCGAGGGGGCCGTCAGGCAGAAAACACCCAATGAACTTGCTCTGACGGTGACCCTTGCAGGTCTTACGCTGGCGTTTTTAATGGTAACGGGTACACTCTGGCCAATCGGTAAATATTTTGGTATAACCCTTCCTGTGCCGACGCTGGTAGCTCTCCTTGTCTGCCTTATTCCGACCACCATTGGAGCACTGCTTTCCGCCATAGGGATTGCTGGTATGGATCGGGCACTTTCTGCCAATGTGCTGGCAAAGAGCGGCAAAGCCGTGGAGCTTGCCGGAGATATTGACACACTCCTTCTTGACAAGACCGGTACCATCACCATGGGCAACCGACAGGCAACGGATTATTTTCCTTTGCCGGGTATCAGCAGGGATCGTCTTGCTTCGATTGCCATGAAGGCATCATTCGGCGATCAGACGCCTGAAGGAAAATCAATTATTACTCTTGCTGAAAAAACGTTGGGCATAAAGGCTGTTTATGATGGTGAAGGAAAAGTTGTGCCGTTTTCAGCTCAATCCCGAATGAGTGGTATTGATTTCCCCGATGGTCAGAGCCTCCGCAAAGGTGCGCCTGATACACTCATAAACTATTGTGCAAGATTGGGCGGAACGGTCTCCGAAACATTACAGGGGTTGGTTGATGATGTTGCCCGCAAGGGCATGACCCCTATTGCTGTCGCTGAAGGTAAGGAGCTTCTTGGTGTGATTGCTCTTTCCGATATTCTCAAACCCGGCATCTACGACCGTTTTGCCCGTCTTCGTGCCATGGGTTTGCGCGTGGTGATGGTGACCGGTGACAATCCACTTACTGCCGCAGCCATTGCAGCCCAGGCTGGCGTCGATGATTTCATTGCCTCAGCGCGTCCCGAAGACAAACTGCATTATATACGAAAAGAACAGCAGAGCGGAAGACTTCTTGCCATGATGGGGGATGGCACCAATGATGCGCCAGCGCTTGCCCAGGCTGATATTGGAGTCGCTATGAACTCCGGTACCCAGGCGGCCAAAGAGGCGGGAAATATGGTCGATCTCGACAGTGATCCAACAAAACTCATTGAGATTATCGAAATCGGCAAACAGTTGCTTATGACGCGAGGTGCGCTGACGACGTTTTCTATCGCCAACGATGTCGCAAAATACTTTGCCATTATTCCGGCAATGTTTGTTCTGGCAATACCAGGGCTTCAGGTCCTCAATATCATGCATCTTGCGACACCCGAAAGCGCAATTCTCTCCTCATTGATTTTTAATGCCATTATCATTCCTCTGCTGATACCTGTTGCTATCAGGGGCGTTAAATATCGCCCGATGGGAGCCGATACCCTCCTTCGTAAAAATCTGATTATCTATGGTTTGGGAGGCGTCATGGTGCCCTTTGTCGGCATCAAGCTGATTGATATGGTTCTTGCATTGACCGCTCTTGTTTAAGCAAACGTGTTACTATCATGACAACAATACTATCGTTCAGGGAGCTTACCCGGCAATGTTGGGTATCATTACGTCTGCTTCCATTAACCGTTCTTATCTGCAGTTTACTCTACACGTTAGTTATTCTTATGGCTGCTCGGGTAATTCCCGGTTCTTCATCAGGGTCACTTGTCCGTGCTGAAAACGGAGAGGTTATCGGCAGTACACTTCTTGCCCAGCAGTTTACTCGGCCAGAATATTTCTGGCCTCGACCTTCGGCAGTCTCATGGAATGCCTCAGGATCTGGAGGCAGCAACCTCTCACCCGCATCTCTCGTGATGCGCCAAAGGACAGAAAAACTGCTTGCTGCGCTTTCTCCAAAAAAAGGTGAAAAGGTTCCAGCCGATCTTGTTACGGCTTCAGGCAGCGGTCTTGATCCTCACATCTCCATTGATGCGGCTATATTTCAGGTGCCGAGAGTGGCTCGTGCAAGAGGTATCTCCTGCGATCAGGTGATGAGTGTCATCAATAATCCTGCAAGTGGAACAACCACCATTCCCGTATTGAATGAGTCACTGGTTAATGTTCTGCAACTCAACAGGTTGCTTGATCGACTGCAGAAATAGTTCTGAAAAAAATTGAATCAATGGAAGAGAAAACTTTGGAGAGCAACCGAGCTGACAGCTTTTTGCATCTGATTCAGCGATCTCAACGCGGCAAACTCAAGATTTATCTTGGTTACTGCGCCGGAGTCGGCAAAACCTGGCAAATGCTGCAGGAGGCAAGACGTCTTAAAGACAATGGGATTGATGTTGTTGTTGGCCTTGTAGAAACCCATAACAGGAAAGAGACTGAAGCCCTGCTGTCAGGGCTGGAGATTATTCCCCGAAAAAGTATGTTATATCGGGGCATTGAAATTACCGAAATGGATGTTGATGCTGTTCTTCAGCGTCGTCCCTCAGTTGTGCTTGTTGATGAACTTGCCCATACCAATATTCCGGGAAACAGAAATACCAGAAGATATGAAGATGTTGAGGAGATTCTTGCTGCCGGTATTCATGTTATTTCCACCTTGAACATTCAGCATATCGAAAGCCTTTATGAACTGGTAGAACAGGCCACCGGAGTGAAGGTTAAGGAACGTGTGCCTGACCGAATTCTGGTGCTGGCCGATCAGCTTGTCAATGTTGATATTACAACCGATGATCTGCGTCAGCGCCTCTCCGAAGGAAAAGTCTATGTTCCTGGTCTTCTGGAGACGGCCCTCTCCAACTTTTTTCAATCTGAAAATCTTGAGCAGCTCAGGGAGCTGACCCTGCGAGAGCTTGCCGCACAGCTTGATTCGAAGCGACGGCACCACTTTCATGATGACTCGGTTGCCAATCCTGATCAGCTTATGGTTTGCCTCAGTTCAAAAACCCGGAACTGTGATGCCATTCTGCGCTACGCATCGCGTATAGCAGGGAGACTGAACAGAGACTGGTATGCGGTCTATGTGAAGACACTTTCAGAGAGTCCAATCAATATTGATGCAAAAGTTCAACGATTGCTTTCCAATACACTTGCTCTTGCCCAGGAACTTGGCGCTACGGTATTTACCTATAAAGGTGACGATGTGGTTAAAACCATTCTGCAGTTTGCCAGGGAATATCGTGTCGGACACATCATTATCGGCAATTCAGGAAGAAAACTTTCGTTATGGCAACGTCTTCAGGGTCGACAGACCATTATTGAACGTTTGATCAGTGAATGTAGGGGTATCAACGTCATTGTTCTCGATACCAGGGAAGACGGTGTTGTACAAAAGCCAAAACTCTTTTCCGGTTTTAAAGGAAGCCTTGCAGCAGTAAGCCGGTCTCAATATGGATGGAAAGGGGTGATCAGGAGTGCAATTGTTCTCCTTTGGGATAGTGTTCTTGAAAAGGAAGAGGCTTTTCGCCAGTTGCTTCACGAATGCTGTCTTGTCAATCCTGGTATTGACGAAGTGAGTGCGCTCAAGGGCCTTTTTGAACGGGAGCTGCAGGGAGGTACCTTTGTTGGTGCAGATATCGCCATTCCTCATGCCAGACTTGACAATCTCAACAAACCGGTTCTCGCTATAGGCGTCAGCCGGGTAGGCATTTATGATGCAGAATCAGGCAAAACAACACGGATTATGTTTCTGATCCTCTCTCCACAGTCCGATCCTGACAGTCACATTCAGCTTCTTGGCGTCATCAGCAAAATGGCTGCTGACAGCTATTGGCGAAATATGATGCTTGAAACCCGCAGTAAAAAGGAGATTATCCGGATTATACGGAACTGGTTGCGGTAGCTCTGTTCAATGTTGAATGATTGTAATAGGGCGGAAAATTCGATGTGTCATTGAGTGTGTACTCGAAGCTTGTTTTATTGCGTCTTGCAGGAGTAGCACAGCCTGTTGGGGATTATTGATTAGTAATCACGGCAACCTGAGAAATGTTCAGGGGAGATTTGCAGGCAGTGGTTATTTTTTTATCTTTAAAGAAAGTAAGATATTCAGTTCATCTGTTGATTATTGTGGTGATAACAATGCGTATAACGAACACAAACGACCTTCTGCTTACCCTGAACCTGCTGCTGGCAGGTATTGGCGTTCGTGGGGGAGGTGCTTTTTAGTTCGTTTTCGCCGTCAGAGAGAACATTGTGAAAGCCACCAGTCCCTCCGGGATTGGTGGCTTTATCCATTTATATATCCATTCATAAAAAGAAGAAAAGGGAGTGATGACCATGATGAATTATAAAAAGTATGCGCCATATCCCCAGGTTGCTCTTGCCGGGAGAAGTTGGCCAGACAAGACCATCACGAAAGCCCCGATATGGAGCAGTGTTGATCTTCGGGATGGCAACCAGGCGCTTCCTGTGCCGATGAGCGTTGATGAAAAGGTTGCCATGTTCCAGCTTCTGGTTTCAATCGGTTTCAAGGAGATTGAGGTTGGTTTTCCTTCCGCATCAGCAACCGAGTATGCTTTTGCCCGGCGGCTGATTGATGGCAACCTGATTCCTGATGATGTCACCATCCAGGTGTTGACCCAGGCGCGCGAACATCTGATTCGAAAAACATTCGATGCCATCAGCGGGGCGAAACATGCCATTGTGCATCTTTACAACTCGACGTCGACCTTGCAGCGGGATGTGGTCTTCCGCAAAAACAGGGAGGAGATCAAGGCAATTGCGATTGAGGGGACAGCGCTTGTTCGCCGTCTTAAGGATGAATCTGGCAACGCTGGTATTCGCCTCGAGTACAGCCCTGAAAGTTTTACCGGCACCGAGCTTGATTATGCGCTGGATGTCTGCCATGCGGTTATGGATACCTGGGGCGCTTCTGCGGATGACAAGATTATTTTGAACCTGCCCTCTACTGTTGAGATGTCGCAGCCGAATATTTATGCTGACCGGATTGAGTGGTTTTGCCGCAACATCAAGGCGAGAGATGCTGTCCTGATCAGTGTTCATGCCCATAATGATCGCGGTACTGCCGTTGCTACGGCTGAATTGGCCGTGATGGCTGGCGCTGACCGTGTTGAGGGAGCATTGTTTGGCAATGGTGAGCGGTGCGGCAATATGGATATTGTCACTATGGCGCTGAACCTCTTTACCCAGGGAGTTGATCCTGAACTTGATTTTTCTGATCTGCCCCGTATTCGGGATGTTTATCGGCGCTGTACCCGTATGGATATTCATTCCCGTCATCCTTATGCCGGTGATCTGGTCTATACCGCTTTTTCAGGTTCGCACCAGGATGCTATCAGCAAAGGGATGAAAGCGCAGCCATCTTCGCTCGGTGGCTTGTGGGCAGTTCCCTATTTGCCCATCGATCCTCAGGACGTTGGCTGCACCTATGAGGCCATAGTGCGTATCAACAGTCAGTCCGGAAAGGGAGGTGTCGCTTACGTTCTTGAGAAGGATTACGGGATTCAAATTCCGAAATGGATGCAGCCTGATTTTGCTGAGGCGGTTCAGGGCGTTGCCGATACCACAGGCGCAGAGTTGACTCCTGAGCAGATTCATGAACTGTTTCATGCGGAGTATGTAAAACTCAGGGAGCCGGTTACCCTCAAGAAGTGCCATATCACCTGGGATGATGAGGAGCCTCGTCGTCAGGATGAAGAGGATACTACCATCAGTTGTGTCGTGCAGACGAAAGAGCGGGAGTTCAGCTTTGAAGCACAGGGGAATGGTCCTCTTGATGCCTTTGTCAAGGGATTTATCAGGGAGAGCGGACTGGATTTCAGTGTTGACGAGTATGCCGAACATGCTATCGGGCGCAGCGCCGGAGCCTTGGCGGTTGCTTACATCAAGATTGTTTGTGCTGATGGCAGTCTCTCTTATGGTGCCGGTATTGATTCGAATATCAGTCTTGCATCAATCAAGGCGACGGTCAGTGCCCTGAACAGGCTTCCGTAACAGCAGTTCTTTCGGCGGTAACGCGGGCCGGGTTATTACCTCGGCCTGGCGGCTGTTCACCACTTTTTTGAAGGCACGATAATGACCGGGCAGGATGCCTGCCGGATTACTCCTTCCGAGACGCTGCCAATGAGCAGGTGAAAAAGTGCTCCGTGTCCATGCGATCCAAGCATGATCATATCAACACTGTTTTTCTTGCTTTCACCGATAATCGCCGTAACCTCGTCGTTTTGTGCAATAATGACTGAGGTATCAATGCCTTTTTCCTGCAGCTTTGCGGCAACAGTCAGAAGTCTCTTGGATTCAGGCTCTTCGCTGAGCGGAAAACCCTCGTTATTATGCGTCTTTTGAGCGGGGAGCAATGTTTCGACTTCTGGAGGTACATCAAGAATTGGTGAGGAGGGTGGAATGACATGAAGCAGAAAAACTTGTGCCGAGAGGCTTTTTGCAAGTTTTTCTGCTTCAGCAATAACTCTCCCGGCAAGTTCAGAGAAATCGATTGCAACCAGAAGCTTCATGGGGGGATGTCAGGCGCTTGCCTGGCGTTTTTCCTGGAGCATCATGAAAACTGCGAAGGCGATACCGGGTACCCAGCCGAAAAGCGTCAGAAGCCCGGTTAGCATAATCGTGCCAGCCTCCTTGTTTGTGACGGCTGCGGGGGGAAGAATAACAGCAAGAATCCATCTGCGAATATCCATTGATAATCTCCGGTTTTTTTGTGAAATAATTAAGAATTTACGACTTATACCGACAACAAGCAATGCCAAAACGCGAACAGGCCGGTATTAACGGGGGAGAGTTTAAGGTATTGCTTGTATTTTAATTCTAAAATTGTAAATTAGACTCCCTTCAGAAATAATCCTGAGTAAAAAAAGTGCTCTTGATTTGTTGAACATAAATTGAAATAACTTGGTTACTAAAGTTCATCCCGACGTGGTTTTGGATGATGTTGAGGTCATTGACGAACCGAATTTTAATAATTACAATACCTCTCCAGACCCGCCCAGTCCTTATGCTGACCTTGAAAAAAAGTACCGCAAAAACCGGTTTAACAAAAGCAAAGCTAAAAGCCCGTCAGACTATTTCAGTGTGAGTGGCGGGGGAGTGCATCCGGGTTCGAAAAGTGCGGACGGAAACAAGCCTCAGAAAAGAAAGCCGAAAAAGAAGACTTTTTCAAAAGTATCGCGTCCTGCTTCCGGCAAACGTAACCCATAAGCGATCCTGCTGCCTGGGAGTTTGAAACTATGGCTTTTGAGATACAGGCACATCGGGGCGCGAGATCGTTTTTCCCCGAAAATACCCTTCAGGCATTTTGTCATGCGGCTGCTCTTGGTGTAAGGGTTCTGGAGCTTGATCTTGTTGTTTCGAAAGATCATGAGCTTGTTGTTTCTCATGATCCCTGGCTTTCCGCGCCACTTTGTTCGGATCCGCAAGGGCATCCTCTGAGCATGGAAGACCGATGGTGCTACATCATGTACGATATGATGTATGCCGATATTGCCTCGTTTGACTGTGGTCTGCCTCATCCCTCTTTTCCCTCCCAGGTTCGAATTCCCGCGTGCAAACCGCTTCTTGCCACCGTATTCAGGGAGGTCGACACCTTTATGGCCTCTTCAGGGATGAAGAAACCTATGATTTATAACCTTGAAATTAAGTCATGGCCTGATAAGGATGCTGTTTTTCATCCACACCCCGACAAGTATGCAGCGCTTGTTCTTCAGCTTGTTCAGGCAGAGGGGTTTTCGTCCCGGGTCCGGATACAATCTTTCGATAGTCGGGTGATTGGGGCGGCATGGAAGTTAAACCCGCAGCTCTGCTATGGTTTGCTGATTGATGAGGTGCAACATATTCCGAAATCCCTGCAAGCACTTGGCTTTGTTCCGCAGTATGTCAATCCCCACTTTTCTCGTGTTGACCGCGAATTGACTGATGATCTCCATAAACAGAGAATCAGGATTGTTCCCTGGACGGTGAATCTTTCTGAAGAGATGCTTGCCATGAAGTCCCTTGGTGCCGATGGAATCATTACCGATTATCCTGAACGAGCCATCGCTCTCTTCAGCGAGCCCCTCCCGCCTTGTTCAATTCATTCAGCAGAACAGTAACTTTTGCAGGAATCCATTCAGGGATTCCTGTCTCTGTTGTCCCGGCGGGACAGTAGATGATCATGTCTAATGCATCAAGCACCGTCAGGAGTTCTGTTCGACGCTCATCGGTAATGTTGATCTCCAGCAGAGCCTGTTTCAGCTCACTCCGGGTCATGCCTCCCGGGCTTTTTATTCCTGCCTCTTCAAGCATGGTGAAAAGCTGCTGTTTCATTTTTCCGGCTGATTTTCCCATATCAGGCTTGAGTTCTGACGCAGCATCACGTTGTATCTTCTCTCTCTTCTGTACTATTATTTTTCTTGCTCTTGCTATGGCAACGCCACAGAGCAGCAATACTATTATGATTGCTGTATTGGTGATAAGCGGAGAGAAGTCTCTCATTTTTTCCGGGGTTGCGTCAGAAGGCTCTTTTTCGTTTGTCATTATACCTTGCACTGCTGCTGTTACTGTTAAGGCAAGCGGCTTTGCAGGAAGTGTGCTGAATTGTTTTGTTGCAGGATTGAAAACAACAAGACGAGGTGCCGTGATTTGAAACTCACCCTCCGATTGAGGCCAGGCAAGAATTGTAGAGGTTATGGAGCCTGAGCTGAGCTCTGACTCTTTGTTGAGGGTTGTCGTTCTTTCGGGTGGGTTTTGCCGGAAACTTTCGGGGAGGTGAACAACGGGAAGTTCCAGGGTCAGCAGGCTTCCCTTTCCTGTGAGCGTGAGTTTCACGGATAACGGTTCGCCAACCCTCAGATGTTCTTTATCGGAGAGAAGGGTAAGCGAAAAGTCACCGACGGCACCTGAGAATCCTTCCGGAACTGGTTCGGGAAGAGCGCGTGCGGAGATGATAATGGGAGGCGCTGTTAATTTTAAAGGCGTATCGGGCAACTCATTTCCATTGGTCGCAACCTGTTGCTGTGGTAGAACGCACTGCATGTTGTAGCCTGAAACTGTGATACTCCCGCTCTGAATAGGCACCAGTCTGAACTGCTTGACAATGGCGCTTCTGAAGCGCTCTCCCTGAACTGTGGCTGGAATGCTTTTGATAAAGTGGTCAGGTATGCTCTCCTTTGCCCATAAACCTTGCAGTGAAGGGTTGGTTTCAGCGGATATTTTTGGTGCAGCATTCTTGAAATAGAGTGTATAGGTCAAAAGAATTTCCTGGCCAACAAAAGGGCTTGTGCTGCTTATTGAAGAAACAAGAAACGGCTTATCCGGACTCCCTGATGCCCCTGTAATTGCTGGAGCGCAAAGGGATGTGATGATAAGCCAGAAGAGAGCGCAGTACCGCTTAAGAGGCAAGCTTTTGGCCATAATGATTATTTCATGAGTTCTCTGGAACGGGCCGCAGCGGCGGCAACGGTTTTTACAAGAATCTGCCTGATATTATGTCCATCCATGACCTTCAGTCCGGCTTCTGTTGTTCCTCCAGGCGTCGTGACATCTCGTTTGAGTTCATCAGGATTTTTTGTGCCGGACAGCACCATTTTTGCCGCACCGATCATGGTTTGCGCAGCAAGAAGCAGCGCTTCATCATAAGAGAGGCCGCTCAGCCTTCCCCCTTCGGCCAGCGAGTCAAGAACAGAGAACATATAGGCTGGACCGCTGCCGGAGAGTGCTGTTGCTGCATCCATCTGCGATTCATCAAGAATGAGCACCTTGCCTATCGAACTGAAGAGCTCACTGGCAAGGGCGAGATCCTTATCTGTCGCCATTTTGCCACGGCAGAGAGCGGTCATGCCTTCGCCAACGAAAGCGGGAGTATTGGGCATAACTCTGATGACTTTCAGCTCTTCCTTTGCATTTTTTCTGATAAACTCCGACGAGATACCCGCAGCAACGCTGATCATAAGGTGATCGGCATTGAGTGATGGTTTCAGTTTGTCGAGCACCTCTGCAATCTGGTAGGGTTTGACGGCAAGGATGATGACTTGCGCTTTCCGTGCGACCTCTTCAATCGACAGGCAGGGCTGCACGGGGTAATCGGCGGAAATGGCAGAGAGTGCAGCAGGCTCCTTGTCAAAACCTGAAATCAGAGTGTTCTCTCTCTGGCTGAGGCCTCCAATAAGAGCCCGGGCAATTCTTCCTGTTCCGACAAAGCCAATATGGAGAGGGGTCATGATACAAAGAATTTTTGTGTATGAGACAGGTGCATGTTCTATGGCGGGAGGGTAACTGAAATCAGTTCTGCTGTGAAGCCGATAAAAAGAAGGGGAGCTGTTGTACTACAGCTCCCGCTCGCAATGATATTTTATTTCGATTTATCTGCCATGAAGGCGACGGCGTTTGTCACCTGTTCATCAGTCAGAGCTGAATTGCCGCCTTTTGCCGGCATCATGCCCGCTTTACCCGTGAATCCCTGGAGTGAATTTTTCGTCATGACATCCAGACCTTTTGCTATACGAGCACTCCATGCGGCTTTGTCGCCCGGTTTTGGGGCACCCATCATGCCCGCCTCGTGACATCCCGCACAACTGGCGTCATACACAGTTTTACCTGCCGCCAGTTTTGGGTCTGCCGGAGCTTCAGTTGCGGCAGGTGCAGCAGCAGGTGCAGCAGCTTCTGGCGCAGGTGCGGCCGCTTCTTTCTTTTCATCAGGAAATTTGAGGGAGGCAGGTGGCTTCTCAAGGCCACAGGCGCCAAGGCAAAGAAGGCCCGCTGTCAAAAAAGGCAGAAAGGGTTTCATAGTCATGTTCAGGAAAGGTTTAGGTTGTTGTGCCGGGTATAGTCTCAAAAACTTTGATTGACAGTTTAAAAATTATTCGGCGTATGGCAAAATGGTTTTTTCAGAAGTTGTTTTCACGTTGATGCTGCAGATCCCGACGGGAGAGCCCGTAAAGATGGGTGTAGAAGAGATTGAAGAGCATGACAGCACTTTTCGCCCTGGGTGCCGACAGGCCTCTTGTGACGGAGTTTTTTATAGTAAACACTTGGCGAGTAAGGGTGGAGTAGCTTTCGATAAAAGCGTCGAGTGGAATATTTTTTGGCAGGTAAAGCATCTCCTGGCCGAAAGAGTAACGATATGCGGTAATGTCGAGAGGGTCAAAGAGCAGTCGTCCCTCCTCCCTGAGCCGCTCAAAAACCTGTGTGCCGGGCGTCGGTCGCAGAATGTTGATGCCCGGCACGTCAAGCTTTGTTTCATGGATAAAATCAAGAATTGCTGCCGGAGTATCAACGGTGTCGCCGTCGAGGCCGTAAATGAAGCTTCCATAAAGGCTTATTCCTGCGTCTCTGATGGTTGTAATGGCCCTGACCAGCTCTCCAGCCCTGTTCTGATTTTTTTTGTGGGCGCTTCGGCTTTTTGCCTCAATGCTCTCTATACCAACAAGGAGCGCCTGGCATCCGGAATTGGCGAAGGTTTTAAGCAACTCATGCTGCTGGCCGAGGGTTGTGGTCGCCTGCCCGAACCAGCGAATCTTCAATGGAGTGAGTTTTCGAAAGAGTTCAAGCGCATAAACGGGGTCGGCATTGATGGAGTCATCCACAAAAAAGAATATTCGGCGGTCATCCTGCTGAAACCGCGCAACTTCACTGACGACATCGGTGATTGCTCGTCTCCGCAAGGTATGGCCGTTAAGGAGATGGACATTGCAGAAGTCGCAGCTATACTGGCATCCTCGTCCAGTCTGGATCAGGTTAGTGGTAAAGTATCGGCTTTTGATGAGCGATGTTTTACTGACAGGCCTTGAGCGTCCGAGATCGGGAAAGCTGTCGGAGCGATAGAGTGGTTTAAGTATCCCTGCTGCAAGGTCGGTGAGCACCTCTTTCCAGAGGTCGTCAGCCTCTCCTGGTACAAGCACATCGGCATGAGGGCGGCATGATTCAGGAAAGAGCGTTACATGGGCGCCTCCAAGAGCGACGGGGATTGCTGCGGAACGCAGTTTGTCGGCGAGAGCAAACGCATTTTTAGCCATTCCGGTCTGTACGCTGATACCGACCAGATCCCATTTTTCGTTCCAGGGAAACTCTTCAAACCGCATATCGCAAATCGACTGCTGAACTCCGGGGACCTCAACAGAGCTGAGGATCATGAGCGAGAGTGGTGGAATGGCGAACTGGCTTTGTTTGATGATTGTTCTGAGCGAACGGTTGAACCATCCTGAGAGAGGGTTGATCTCTTTTTCGCTATAGAGTGAACGGGCGCCATCAACACCGCTTTCTGATGGAAGAAATACCAGCAGGACTTTTTTTGTCGGGGGCATTTCGCTTTACCAGTCCTGGTTGTTTTTGCTGCTCTGTGACGATGATTTTCCTGTTCCTGAAAGCCTTCGCATCAGTGAAGATTCATCATGTTGAGCATTCTCAAGCAGGCGATCTGCGATACCCTTGCCAATGCCGGATGTTGGTTGATGAGAGCTTTTTTTATCGGTTGTTGACGACGATGATTGTTCCGGTTTCTCGAGTTCATCCAGATACCGGAGGACAATTTCATAATTGATTTTTGCATCGCCATCGCCCGGTTCGGTTAACAGTACACGTTTAAAGCAATTGAGTGATTGGTGGAACAGCGCGTTTTTTTGTGCTTTTTCGCTGCTTCCGATGGCTCTCATGGCAAGAGTATTTCCTTCATTGAATATTGACTTCAGTCGGTTCTCCTGGTGTTCATTGCCAGGTTTGGTGTTGCCGGCAAAGAGAGTACCCGCTTCAGGATACTTCCCCTGCATGTAGAGAGCACAGGCAAGATTGAAACTCGCTGCCGATCTCTCTTGAGGTGCAGGAGCAAGGGAGACAAGCTGCCGAAAAACGGTTTCAGCTTCTCTGTATGCGTGACGTTCGTAGAGTGCATCAGCTTTCAGTTGCAAACGATACTCCCTGAGCATCTCCTGCATTGAAGATGCGAGTGCAACAACAAGCAGGAGAGTGTGCAGGAATATCATAGTGAAAGCACTCCCGAAGCTTTAGTTGCCGAGGAATGCCTTCTGGACAGCGCTGACGCCTGCGCCGATTTCAAAAGGGAACTCAATCTCTTTCAGTGCCCGTTCAATGCCGCCAATGACGGTCAACATGTCGAGTTCATCGTAAAAACCAAGATGGGAGATACGGAAAATTTTATCCTTGTACTCATCCTGGCCTGCAGCGACCGTGATGCCGTTGCTTTTTTTCAGTGCCTTGTTGAATGCAGACCACTTTACTCCTTCGGGAAGCCAGACAGGAGTAACAGCAAACGACGGAGAGTTGCTGAACAGCTTCATGCCGAGAGCGTTGCATCCCTGTCGGCATGCACTTGCAAGACTTTCATGACGTTTCCAGATATTTTCAATGCCCTCAGCCTTGATCATCTGCAATGCTTCATCAAGCCCTATGACCAATGAGACCGCAGGGGTAAAGGGTGTATCGTCTCCAGCGTGGGCTTTCAGAGCTTTTTTCAGGCTCAGGTAATACTGCGTCATGCCGGTTTGGCCTTTAATGATATCCTGTGCCCGTTCAGAAATGGCAACCAGCGCCAGTCCCGGCGGCATCATAAGGCCTTTCTGGGAGCCGGTAATGCAGATATCAACGCCCCAATCGTCAAAAAGAAACTCGTGAGCTCCGACAGCAGTAATGCCGTCAACGATAACCAGAGCTTCTGACTGCTCGCGAATCAGTGCGCTGAGCGTCTGAATATCGGCAGCCGTACCGGTTGATGTTTCCGAGTGAGTCAGGCAGACTCCTTTAGCATCAGGGTGCTCTTTGAGCAGTTCAGCAAGTCGCTCTGGCTGAATGGCTGAACCCCAGGCTACTTTTTCCTCAATACAGTTGCCAGTGAAGACGCGTACCAGCTCGCCCCAGCGTTCGCCAAACTTGCCTGCGTTGACGGTGATGACCTTGTCGCCCTGTTTGAAGAGGCTTGAAATAGTGGCTTCCATGCCGCCGGTTCCAGAGCAACTGAGCACAACAACCGGCTGGGTTGTTCTGAACAGATATTTGAGATCTTCATGAACCCTGGTCAAAATCTCCATGAACTCGGGGTTCCTGTGATGGATAATCGGAGCAGCCATGCGAAGCATGACATTTTCAGGCACCGGGGTTGGCCCCGGAGTAAATAATCTTTTTTTCATCTCTTCAATAAAATGGGTTGAGTTAAATCCATAAGCGAAGTGAACTCTTCAAAAAGATAGTTCGAATCATGTGGTCCCGGTGCGGCTTCGGGATGGTACTGTACCGAAAAGCATGGAAGCTTTTTGTGCTTTATCCCCTCAACGGTATTGTCGTAAAGATTGAGATGGGTCATTTCAAGATCTTCAGGCAGTGACTCCATGGTCACCGCAAAACCATGATTCTGTGATGTTATCTCTATCTGACTGCTTTGTAAATTCTTAACCGGGTGATTCCCGCCGTGGTGTCCAAATTTCAGTTTGTAGGTTTCTGCACCGAAAGCCAGGGAAAGCAACTGGTGACCGAGGCAGATACCGAAGATCGGCAACGGCCTTGTGCTCCGGTTATAAGCGACAAGTTTTTTGATGGTCTCAATAGCGTAACCTACTGCGGCGGGATCGCCAGGGCCATTCGAAAGAAAAACCCCGTCAGGGTTCAGTGCGATGACCTCTTCCGCAGATGTTCCGGCCTGTAACACCGTTACTTTGCATCCAGTGTCGTGCAGCATTCGCAGGATATTGGTTTTAATGCCAAAATCGAATGCAGCGACATGGTAGCGGGCATCCTCTCGTTCAAGGGTATAATTTTCAGACACGGTAACGGTTTTGACCAGATCGCGACCCGACATTTCAGGGCTCTGACGTGCTTTCTCTCTCAGTTTTTCATCGCTCTCATCAAGCACAGAAATAATTCCCCGCATGGCTCCTTTTTCACGGATCTCGCGAACAAGCCTGCGGGTATCAATACCGGCAAGCCCCATGACCCCGGAATCCCTGAGCAAAGAATCAAGACTTTGCGATGCTTCGAAGTTACTGTGGACGCGCGATACTTCGTGAACAATAAAGGCTGAGGCCCATATTTTTCCCGATTCGTTATCGGTTGGATTAATGCCGTAGTTTCCTATCAGCGGATAGGTCATCAGCACCATCTGACCGGCATAGGAAGGATCGGTCAGAATTTCCTGGTATCCGGTAAGCGATGTATTGAAGAGCACCTCACCGGTTGCTTCTCCGATATGGCCGAATGCGGTACCTCTATAGACAGAGCCGTTTTCCAGTACCAGTTTTGCTCGTATTGGCTGCATTATAATCTTCTTACTCTTTGGTCGTGAGTTTATCGCCCGAATCCTGCTTGTCAATATTGGCAATGGCGGTGCGGTCAAACGTGATTTTTGTGGAATCACTGACCTGAACAAGAACAGTTTTCTTCTCTGTATCAATTCCTGCAACAGTACCATGAACGCCGCCAATGGTGACAATTTTGTCGCCTCGTTTCAGGCTGTCAAGCACCTTTTCCCGGTCTTTCTGTTTTTTCTGCTGAGGGCGAATCATGAAGAAATAAAAGACAACAAAGATAAGGACTAACGGGACAATCTGAATCAATGGGTTTGGTGCCGCCTGACCTGCGACGGGAGGTGCGAAAAGAAGTAGTGACAGTAGAGTATTGTGCATAACAGGGTCGTGATATTAAAAAAAATAACAGCTTTTTGGTGAGCATTACTGCAATGTATGTATAGTCTTAGCTCTATACAATACAATAATTTGCATTCTTGTTGTCACAAAAGCGTTACAAGAGGTATACTATACCTTGTCCGTAAACATACAAAAAAGCTTGTTCATGGACACAAAAAAAAGCAATGCACCACGAAGATGTGCCTGAGTGAGTGAGTTTCAACCCTTGTCGTTCTTCTCTGCCTGAGTTGAGAAAGCCGCAGTCATCACGACACACAGAGCTTTTTGCCAATGTCTTGAATTCGAGACGCTGATGTTCACCGAGAAGAAGCAGTTCCCTGATCTTTTTTTGATACGTTCCCGATCGGGTATAATTATTGTTGATTTGCTTGATTATATACCCGAAATGGTATAGATTGGTGTTATTGTTTTGTTAATTATACCCGATCAGGTGCTTTTATACTATGAATGATCTTTCTGAATTTGTTCGTGAAAAACGAAAGTCCTTTGGCATGACCCAACCAGAACTGGCAGAAAAAGCCGGTACAGGGCTGCGTTTCATCCGGGATCTCGAACAGGGGAAGAAAACGTTGCGTATGGACAAGGTGAACCAACTCCTTGGGTTGTTCGGTTATGAACTTGGCCCTGTCAAGCAGGAAAGGGGGGAATAGTTGATGAAAAAAGCTGAAATACAGTATCAGGATCGTACAGCCGGCTGGCTTATACAAGATGAAGAGGGTTATCACTTTCTTTATGAAGGGGCGTATCTGGCTTCGGAAAATCCGAAGGCGATAAGCGTTACTCTGCCGTTGAAGGCTACCGCATATACCAGCAAAACAATGATTCCTTTTTTTGATGGATTAATTCCCGAGGGATGGCTTCTCAATCTGACGGAAAGGAATTGGAAGCTTGACGCGCGAGATCGTATGGGACTTTTGATGAGTTGCTGTAAGGATTGTATCGGGGCGGTGAGCGTGCATCCTGTCATAACGGAGTAAGCGATGAAGCATCATTGTCTCTTCTGTTATAAGCCATTGGAGCACATCGACGTTGACTATCATCCACGATGCAGCAAGAAAATGTTTGGAACAGCGACTCCACCTCTTTTGCCGTTTAACGAAAGTCAGCTCGATGAGCTTGCGCTTGAGGTCATTCGCAGTCATATTACCATCCCTGGGGTACAGCCAAAATTGTCTCTTCATTTGGCGCAGGACCGGCGCGGTCGCTCTCCCCAACGATTCACTATTGTCGGCCTTTGGGGGGGATATATACTCAAGCCTCCTTCAGAACAATATCCGCAACTGCCCGAGATAGAGGACTTGACGATGCTCATGGCGGAAGCGGTCAGGATCAATACCGTTCCCCATTGCCTGATCCGCATGCAGTCAGGAAACCTTGCATACTTGACACGTCGCATAGACCGGACAAAAAACGGAAAAGTGCAGATGGAGGATATGTGCCAGATAACTGAAAGACTGACTGAAGAAAAGTATAACGGATCTTACGAGCAGATTGCAAAAGCGATACGTCGTCATTCGGTAAATCCCGGTCTGGATGTCATCAATTTTTTTGAGATGGTGCTGTTCTGCTTCCTGACCGGCAATGCTGATATGCACCTGAAAAACTTTTCGCTGATCGATACTCCCGAAAAAGGTGGTATCAGCCTTGTACCAGCTTATGATATGGTTGCTACTGCGCTTGTTTCTCCTGAAGATAAAGAAGATCTTGCCTTGACGCTCAATGGGAAGAAAAAAAGGATCACGCTCAATGATTTTAAAAAAGCTTTTGGCACGTTGTCGGTAGATGAAAAGGTGCAAGGTCGAATGTTCAAAAGATTTCGGAATGTGATTCCGGTGTGGGAGAGGCTGATAGAAAGCAGTTTTCTTGATGACAAGATGCAATCAGCATACAAGCAACTTATTTTGAATAAGTATTATCAACTCAATCTTTTGGACTGACGCAAAAAGACCAGCTCGAGAACCGGAACAGAGTATTCTGAAGACTTCAGCCTTCAGTTTGCCCGAAGTTCGTCTGCCGTAGCACAAAGTCTTGATTCTATGTTGCTTCTGTTGTGAAGGTGACATAACCAAAGAGCAGGCCATGTTGTGAAATGCTCATCCAGACACTGAAGATAGTGTGTTATATCTGAAGTATTCACCGTACGACCTGTTGATAATCACTGAAAGAAGCTTATTGTTCCTGCAATCACGCCTTCTTTGCGCCAGCGGCAAAGCTTGCGTAAGGCGCCACATTGTAGCGGCGTTCAGCGTTCATGCCGCGCGAGAGTTTAAGCCCGGCAAGCGTGGCAATCATTGCGGCGTTGTCGGTTGAGTAGGTGACGGCGGGCAGATGCAGTGCAATGCCTTCTTTATTGCAGGCCTCTTGCATGGCTTTTCGCAGTCCTGAGTTGGCGCTGACTCCTCCGGCAATTGAGACCGCTTTGACGTTTCTGCTGCGTGCTGCCACAATGCTCTTTTCGACCAGCACGCCGACAATCGCGGCCTGAATTGAAGCGGCAATGTCTGCTTTATGGCGCTCTATGAACTCCGCGCTCTGTTTCTGCAGCCAGGTGAGTACAGAGGTTTTCAGGCCCGAAAAGCTGAAATCAAAATTTCCCTGCCAGCTTTTACTGCTCTGCGACCGGGAGGTGAGGGCGCGTGGGAAGAGGTGAAAGGTCGGGTCGCCTTTTTCTGCCAGTTTGTCAATGACCGGGCCGGCAGGATAGGGGAGACCGAGCATCTTGCCGGTTTTATCAAACGCCTCTCCTGCGGCGTCATCAAGCGTCCGGCCAATCACCGTATAGGAGAGATCAGGCGCCACAACTGAAAGCAGGGTATGGCCTCCCGAGACGGTCAGCGACACATAGGCAGCTTCAGGGGCACTGTGCCCGGAACCTTCATTAATAAAAGGAGAAAAGATATGAGCTTCGATGTGGTTGACCGGCACAAAAGGGACTTCGAGAGCATAAGCCAAACCCTGGGCAAAACAAAGCCCCACCATGACGGCGCCGATCAGGCCGGGGCCCGCAGTCGCTGCTATGACATCAAGT
>CAISRC010000015.1 GCA_903887845.1 uncultured Chlorobiaceae bacterium | reverse complement strand
AATCTTTTCCTCCCTGGAAAACTGCGGGAAGGCCGAAACGGAATCAAGCCGTGATAGTCAGGAGACCTGCCAGTTATTTTTGCATGATACAATCGGACTACGGGCTATAGTCGGGGCAAAGTTGTACCTCTTTTTGCATTAACTAGTTGATGCTCATGTCGTTACCTATGCCTTTTGCTTACCCCTGTCAGTTGATCTATTTCTCAAACTGAAAACAGGTAACTTTTCAATGAACAAAAAAGTATTTTTTGTTGTCATGGCAGGCTTGCTGTGCAGCAAAGGGCTTCTTGCTGAAGAGCAGCCCAGGAGTTTTTTGGGGGAGGAGATGGTGGTGACTTCAAGCCGTATTGAAGAGCCGAAGAAAAATGTGACATCAAACATTACGATTATCGGCAGGGCTGAGATTGCACAGTCCTCTGCAACAGACCTCGGTGAACTGCTTGCCGAAAAGAACATCGGTCAAATCCAGAAATATCCTGGAACATTAACTTCAGTTGGCATCAGGGGGTTCAGGAGCGAAACCCATGGCAACGATTTGATGGGCAAGGTGCTTGTCCTTGTTGATGGCCGTCGTGCCGGTACTGGCAATCTTGCGAAAATCATGACTGATAATGTCGAGCGCATTGAAATCATTCGCGGGCCTGCGGCGGTACAGTATGGTTCTGCGGCAATTGGAGGAGTTGTCAATGTGATTACCGTGAGGGGCAATGGTCAGCCGTCCATATTTATTGAGCAGAAAAACGGTACTTATGACTACTCCAAAACAGCGTTAGGTACTCATGGAACTTCAGGTAAATTTGATTTTTCAGGCAGTGTTTCTCATTCTGATGCGGGAGATTATTCAACAGGTTCAGGTGAAAAATACCTGAACACCGGCTATCGTGACCAGACTCTTGCCAGTTTTAACCTCGGTTATGAGCTTGCTCCACATCACAGGATTGGAGTTATCTATCATTCTTTCGATGTTGAGAAAGCGGGCTCTCCCTCCTATCTGAGCCAGAATGATCCTCTTAGTTATACGGTAAATAACAATCATTCAACCGATTTTATGTATGAAGGCGCATTGTCTGACAGGCGTTTTTCATGGATGGCCCGGTATTTTACCGGGATGGATGAATATCAATATGTTGATCCCTCTTCTTCCTATAAGAGCAGGAGTGATGTTGACCAGCGGGGGGCACAGGCCCAGTTGACCTTTTCCAGTAAGTCGCTAAGAATGACCGCCGGGGTTGACTGGCTGAAATATGAACTGGAATCAACCCTTGTTCCGAAATGGAGTACGTACGATAACCCGGCATGTTTCTTTCTTGGTAAATATGGCTTGTTCGATGACCAGTTGATTTTGACGGCAGGAATTCGTTATGATGATTACAAGGTCGATATGGCCGCTGGCGAGGGTACCTCAAGAAGTACTGATAATTTTTCGCAACAGGCAGGAGTTGCCTGGCATTTCAGTGATATCCTTAAACTCAGGGGCTCCTATGCGGAGGGGTTCAGGATGCCCTCTGCCAGAGAAATTGCAGGCCAGATAAACACCTACGGGAATACTTATATCGGCAATCCCGATCTTAATCCTGAAGTGAGCGATACCTGGGAGACAGGATTTGATTTGGTCTGGAAAGGGCTGAATTCAGCATTTACCTGGTTTACCACCGATTATACCGGTATGATTGAGACGAAGGCGACTGCTGCAAATACCTTTACTTATAAAAATATAGGAAGTGCAAAGATTTCGGGAATAGAGTCGGAGCTTTCATGGAAAATGAATCACTCCAACGCCGGATTGGTATTCGAGCCATACCTTAATTACACTTTTCTTGTCGAACACAAAGATAACGATACAGGCAAAGATCTTCTCTATACACCGGAGTGGAATGCAAGCACCGGTCTGAGAGTTCATGATACGAAGGGGTTCAGTGGCGCATTAAACATAACCTGCACGGGAAAGAGCATGGTTCAGGATTATGAAAATAGTTGGTCAGGCCCCGTTGTTACCAAAGGCGGATTTGCTGTGACGAATGTGTCAGCATCAAAGAAATTTCCGTTTGGCCATGAGAAAGACAATGGCAGGGGTCTCACCATGAAAGTTGACATCGACAACCTGTTCGATCGCCAGTACCAGCATGTGAAAGGGTACACGATGCCGGGGCGAGCTGTTGTTTTCGGATTAAGAGCTGATATTTGAGTGTTAGCAGGAGAGCATTTGTATGTGATGACATAATCTCTCAGGGTTGAATGCCCCACCCCTTGCGGTGAAGTATGTTAAGCTTTTTCTAAAACCAGATACCTCGCTGCTTGCGGTGGGGCATCTTCATTGTGGCAGTAAGGTTGAGGTTATTAATATTACTCTTGCTGTCTGTTTAACACAACAGTGACGTAAACAAGAATACAAAATAATGAACACAACAATTTCCGAACTTGAGCGCGAAGCTCTCTACAAAGTCATCTACAGCCGTCGCGATGTGCGCGGGCAGTTTCTGCCGGATCCAGTGCCGGATGAGGTAATCAGCCGTCTGCTCGATGCGGCGCACCATGCACCAAGCGTGGGGTTTATGCAGCCCTGGGATTTTATTGTCGTCAAGGAGCCGGAGGTGCGCCAGAAGGTGAAAGATGGTTTTGAGCTTGCCCAAGCTGAAGCGGCTGCCATGTTCGGTGGTACAAAGCAGGATGCTTACCGCACCCTCAAACTTGAGGGAATTATGGAGTCACCGCTCGGCATCTGCGTCACCTGCGACCGCTCGCGCACGGGCGAGGTGGTGATTGGCCGAACAGCAAACCCTGAGATGGATCTCTACAGCTCGGTCTGTGCGGTGCAGAATCTCTGGCTTGCGGCGAGGGCCGAGAACCTTGGTGTCGGGTGGGTCAGCATTATCCATCACGACCATATCCGCCAGGCGCTTGGAATTCCTGACCACATTGTGCCGGTAGCTTACCTCTGTGTCGGCTATGTGAGCTTTTTCCATCAAACACCGGAGCTTGAGCAGGCTGGCTGGCTGCCGAGAATGGAGCTTGAAACCCTTGTCCATCACGAAACATGGTAGACCCAGCAAAAAAGTATCGTTCGCTTGCGGTCTTTGGCACAGCCTCCGACGTTGGAAAAAGTATTGTCGCCACGGCGCTCTGCAGGATATTCAGCAATGCTGGGATTGATGTAGCCCCCTACAAGGCACAGAACATGTCGAACAACTCCGGCGTCACCTCTGACGGCCTTGAAATCGGCCGGGCGCAAATTGCCCAGGCCGAGGCGGCACGGGTGATGCCCAATGCCGACATGAATCCGGTGCTCCTGAAGCCCAACTCCGACACTGGAGCGCAGGTGGTGCTTCAGGGAAAGGCGTGCGGCACCGAGACGGCCAAAGGCTATTTTAAAGATACCACTCTCTGGGCTGAGGCTGCCCGAGAGAGTCTCGACCGGCTCATGCAGCGCCACGAACTGGTGGTTATCGAAGGGGCGGGCTCCTGTGCCGAGATGAACCTTTACGATCGCGATTTTGTCAACATGCGAACCGCCAAAGCGGCAGATGCTGCGGTGATTCTTGTAGCTGATATCGATCGCGGCGGCGTGTTTGCGCAGGTGGTTGGCACGCTTGCCGTGCTGCCGCCCGAAGATCGGGCACTGGTGAAAGGCATCATCATCAACCGTTTTCGAGGCGATATCTACCTCTTCCGTGACGGCGTCACCATGCTTGAATCAATGACTGGTTTGCCAGTGCTTGGGGTTATTCCCTATTTCAGGGGCTTTGTCATTGATGCGGAAGATGCGGTACCTCTTTCGGCGAAGGTTGATCCTGCCGGGGAACCGGAAGCGGGAAAGATCGGAGTCGCCGTCATCTATTATCCCCATATTGCAAATTTTACCGATCTCTCGCCGCTTGAGCATGATCCCTCGGTGGTGCTGCACTATCTTCACCATCCCAAGTCGCTGAAGGGGTACAAAGCGCTTATTCTGCCTGGCTCAAAAAATGTGCGCGGCGATTTTGAGTGGCTGCAAAGGCTTGGCTGGGAGGATGAAATCCGCGCCTTCAGGGAGCAGGGTGGCATCATCATGGGCATCTGTGGAGGCTATCAGATTCTGGGCCGCTCCATTGCCGACCCGCATGGCATCGAGGGGGAAGCGGGCGTTACCGGGACGCTTGGGATGCTTGAGATTGAGACGGTGCTGGAGCCGGAGAAGTGCCTTGCCAATACCGTGGGCACCATCAACGGCACAACGGTTGAGGCTTATGGCTACGAAATTCATAACGGGCGAAGCAGCGTCGGCGCGGATTGCCATCCCTTTATCAGCGTCTCCACCCGGAACAATCGTGCAGAGTTTGACGCGGATGGCGTGGTGAGCAGCGATGGAAAAGTGATAGGCACCTACTTTCATGGCATTTTCGATGAGCCAGCGGTCAAGGAGTGGTTTCTCACGCTTTTGGAGCCATCCTGGAAGCCGCAAAGGGCCGAGAAGGGGCGTCAGGAGAGCTATGAACTGCTTGCCGACCACTTCCGTCAGCATCTTGATCTCAAGACACTTTTTAACCTTGTTGGTTCGTGCACGGACGCTGAGTAGCGTGAAGCGCGTATCGAAGCGTAACCATTTTCTTTATTGACCCTTATGAGCTCTCTTTTTTATCACCGGCATGGTGGCGCAGGCATCAACTCCGGCACGGAGGCGCTTGATTTCAGCGTCAATATCAGTCCGATATCTCCACCTATCGGCACCCTGACGCTCAACGATTTTGCGCTTCAGGCCTATCCATCAATCGACGGAAAGGGGATAAAAGATTTTTACACGGCAAGGTTCGGGCTCGACAACGCCATGGTGTTGCCAATCAACGGCGCAATTGAGGGAATCTACCTGCTTCCGCGTGCTCTCGGGCTTCGCCATATCTTGGCGCTTTCACCCTCTTTTTACGAGTATGAAAGAGCAGCGAGGATTGCCGGTGCAGAGGTAACATTTCTTCCACTGACGGCTGACAAAGGATTCCAGTTACCGGGGATAGAGCAACTTGCCGAAGCCCTGCTTGATGCCGACGCTTTTGTTGTGGCAAACCCCAATAACCCGACAGGCACCGAGGTACCCCCGGAGATGATCATGGCGCTTGCTAGCCGTTTTCCTGACAAGTGGTTTCTGCTCGACGAGGCCTTTATCCAGTTTACCCCCGGTTTTCCGGATAACTCACTGATGCACCAAGTGATGGCGTTGAAAAACGTGGTTGTGGTGCACTCGCTTACCAAATTCTATGCGCTTCCCGGCCTGCGGCTTGGGGCGGTGATTGCCCATCCCGATATTATTGATGGCTTGCTCTACTACAAGGAGCCATGGACAGTCAATGCCATTGCCGAGTCAGTGGCCACAATGCTGCTCAACTGCGGCGCGTACGAAGAGGAGCTGCGCGACATGATCTTTTCAGAGCGGGAGCGTATCACAGCCCTCGTTTCTGGTATTGAGGGCATCCGTCTTGCCGGTGGGGCGGCCAACTTTTTTCTCGCACAATGGCATGGAGGCTGCTCCCTTGATGCGTTGCTCTCATGGCTTGCCGAACGTCAACTCCATGTTCGTGATTGCCGGAACTTCCCCGGCCTTGAAGAGAACTATTTCCGCTTTGCCATCAGACGACCGGTTGAGAATGGCCGCCTTTTGGATGCGCTGCGGTCAGCGACGCTGTCGTCAGGGGGCCATTGAAAACGATGCCGTTTTCGAGAAATTTCAGGCGGGAGCCTTATCATTGAGGCGGTTTTTTCTTGAGGGGTGACTACCGTAGTGTAGCTTCTATGGTAGTAAGTTAGGTGTCCGATTTAATCTGCTATAAAGCACATATTATCTTCTCAGACACAGGAATAGTTACCAGCGATTACATATATTATCGCCAAAGATTATGCTTAATTTTTGCGGTTGTCGAAAGTCTTCAACATAGACTTCGAGACTTTTTTGATTCGATAGCTGATCGCTGGACATGATTCAGGATCATTGAAATTGTTCTTAAACAGTCTTGGAACTTGGCGGATGTTGATAATCAAGTATTGAGATAAATGTAATAACGGTTGTTTTATATGGCGTTATGGAATTCAGTCACAGGGCAATTACGATCAGTAATTGAATGGAAAAATCCTGCTTCGGATGTTCTTTTCCAACGATGGACGGATAATGGAGATGAGATCAAAAATGCATCGAAACTTATCGTCGGTCCTGGACAGGGCGCTATCTTTGTTTATGAGGGTAAGCCGCAAGCTGTGATCACCGAACCCGGCATGACAGACTTGAAAACACAAAACATCCCGTTCTGGACGACGATCACAAAATTCATGCAGGCATTCAAAAGTGAACACAAGGTAGGGATCTATTTTTTTCGGACGGCTGAGATACTGAATCAGGGTTGGGGTACACCCGGTCCAGTGAAATATATCGATCCTCAGTACAAGTTTCCTGTGGGAATGAAAGGTTTTGGCAATTTCTCTTTCAGTATCTCAGATGCGGGACGTTTTTTCATAAATGTTATGGGTCAGAGGGATCGCTTCACCGTTGATGAACTTCGCTTGGTTATTGTGTCAAGGCTTATCCAGCCTCTTACGGATTTTCTTGCTGAAGCAAAGTTCGGATATAATGAGATTGATGCCAACAGGAATGAAATTGCTGATGGGGTGAGGGACAAGGTTGCTCCGATTTTTTTGCAACTTGGTTTTGAACTTAAGGATTTTCGTGTCGAAAATACTGATTTTGATGATGATACGAAACACCGTGTTGCACGTATTGCGGATATGCAGGCTGAAGCACAGGCGGCAGAGGCTGTCGGTTTGAATTTTACTCAAGTTCAACAGTTGGCAGCTCTTCGAGATGCGGCTCAGAACCAGGAAGGAATGGCCGGGATTGGAGTCGGTCTTGGTGCTGGCGTTGGAATGGGCCAGGCAATGGCAGGCATGATGGGCAACATGAATGCACAGCAAACGTCGTCAGAAGATCCAGTAGCCAAGCTTTCAAAATTGAAACAGATGCTCGACAGCGATCTTATCAACCAGCAGGAATACAACACGAAAAAGCAACAGATTCTTTCGCAGATGTAATCGTTACTACGCGATTCGCATTTGAATAACGTAACTATCAGGAGCCACTCATGCGGTATAACCGCTTTTTCAAGTTCCTTATTTTTATCACCCTAACCGTTTTGGGTATTCCTTATATAAGTGTGGAGCTTATAGCTCGGGCCGGGGGCGGAGGAAATGGTGTAGGGGGGCATAGTGGAGGCGGATTCTCCGGGGGGGGGAATTCTTACGGTGATGGAGCCTTTGGTTATGACAGCTACTCCAGTGGATCCAGCAATTTCGATTTTAACACTTTTATTACAGTCATCATTTTCTTTGTGATTTTCTATTTGGCATTCCGGCTGTTTTTATTTTTTCAAAACGCTTCGATTACAACGTATTCCAGGATGGCCGGTCATGAAAAAAAGTCGTTTGAAAAAATCGATGGATGTAAGGAATTTCTTTTAACGAATCCCAGCTTTGATCTATCCGCATTTTTGTTGAAAGTCCGAAAAGCGTTCATCGAAGTTCAAACGTCTTGGTCTGAACAAGATATCAGCCACATGAGAAGGTTTATAACGGACGGTGTCTATCAGCGATTCAATACCCAGTTCAAGATGATGGAGCTTCTTCAGCAGACCAACCCGCTAAGCAATATCAAAATTGCGGATATCTGGGTCGATAAAATCGAACAGGATGGTTTGTATGACATTATTCATGTTGGAATTGAAGCCAGCATGGACGACAAGTTTCAGTGTGAACTGAATCATGAGCTGGACGAGGAAGGTTTGGACGATTTTGTGGAGTTCTGGTCTTTCATTCGCAAGCAAGGAGCACAGAAAAAAGATATCTATGATTCCAGAAACTGTCCGAACTGTGGCGCTCCTCTGCCGGAGAATATAGGTGAGGTGTGCAAATGTACCCATTGTAATGCTATGGTCAACTCCGGGGAATTCGACTGGGTACTTTCTGAAATTACACAGAAGGATGATTACCACAGTATTGATGTTTTTTCAGAAAAGCTTGGCAATCTGGAAGCAAAGGTATATGACATGGTATCGGTTTATAGTGATTTTTCTGTTCAACTGGTTGAGGACAAGGCGTCAAATGCATACATGCAGATTATGACTGCTAAAGCCATGCAGGATCCTTCGGTTATGCGCAGGTTTGTTTCTGATGACGTATTCCAGCAACTTGTTCCAGAGTTTGAAAGAAATCAAAATATTTTTAATCGTATTTTCCTGAATAAGGTTACACTCATTGGTGCACAGAAAAAGGAAAATAAAATCATCCTCATCTTTGCAATCATCTGCTCGATTCAGAGAGTGCTGTTAAAAAGCAATCGGGTGGAGCTTGTCGATCCGGAAATTATGTCACATGAAGAAGTAATTTTTCTGACCAGGGATGCTCAGGCCGGGTCTGGAAAGGGAACAATCTATCAGCATACTTGTCCAGCTTGTGGTGGCCCTGTCAAGAACACGCTTGATATCAAGTGTTCATACTGCGGAAGTCTGTTCAACAGTACAGTGAACGACTGGGTTGTCAGCGCACTTATGAACCGCACAAAATTCACTGACTATTATGATGCGAATAAGGGGGATTTTACTGCGAAAATTGATCCTTTTGAGTTGGATAAGCTTTATAATGTTAAAGATTATGCATTTAATAATCTTGTGATTATTGTCGCTGCTGATGGAGCTTTTAATGATGAGGAAAGAACGTTTATGATTCAAGCAGCGAAAAGATGGGGATTCAAAAGCGACGATATCGAACCTCTGTTCAAAATGGCAGCAAGCGGAAGACTTTCGATCAGAATGCCTGAAAATCAGAATAAGCGAAACAGTATCTACAAGCTGATGGTGAAGGCTGCAAGTGCTGACGAAAAAATTACCCCCCAAGAACAAAAGATTTTGGATTGGGTCAAAGCGAATTATATCGATAAAAAAGTTTGAATCAGGTGAATCTCTTTGATTGCTTCCAATTTAAGGGTTAAGAATAATAAAGAACCCCGCCGCAAGCAGCGGGGTATTGAAGAAAACTCTTTCCGACTTTACGCCTCAAGAGGCGGGGAATATGACCCATAGAGATTCAAGAATAAAAATGCCTCCCCCAGTGGGTTTTGGAGGGGATATATTTTTTACAGGAATTCGATAAGAGCCTGACCGCTCTTCACTGCCTCTCCCGGTGATGCCATGATCTTTTTTACGGTACCGGCTGTATGGGCGGTTATATTTGTTTCCATCTTCATTGCCTCCAGCACGACCAGCAGGTCGTCTATCTGGAGTTTTTGGCCTACCTGAACATTAACTCGCTGCACAATCCCGGCGATGGGACTCCGGCATACCTTGTCGTCTGGCAAACCGTCCGCAACGGGCTGCATCGCCAGCGGTTGAGGCGATGGCGCAACAACCGGCTTCGACTGAATGGTTGAGGTCTGTTCCTGGAAAGAGTCCGGGGTACGGATCTCCTCTCCTTCAAGGACATCGACGTCAACGATATATTTTTTTCCATCTATGGTTAAAATCAATTGCACGGTAGTATTTCCTTATTTTGTGGTGCTGAAGGTGTGGGATGACTGGATTGAGACGCGTCCCTGTTGAGACCAGGAGCTTGGCCCCTGGTTGCTGATGAATCGGGCCCTGCGTATCCGGACGTTTTTTCCGAGATACGCGGCGATGGCTGACGACATGATGACCAGCAGTTCTTCGGTGATTTCTGGCTCACTCTGTATGGGCTCAGGCATGGTTGCTTCCATTGGTATACGGTTAAAGTGGAATCAGACCATGTTTTTTCTGGGGCCTGAATTCCCGTTTTGAATGGAGAAAATCGAGTGACATGGCCAGATAGCGGCGTGTTTCAGCCGGTTCGATGATGTCATCAATCTGAAAATGTGCTGCTGCGGCGTAAGGGGTGGCAAAGGTTTCGCGATACTCCTTGACCAGCTCCTGGCGCCGTTCTACTGGATCTTCTGCGCTTTTGAGCTCGTTCCTGAAAATAATGTCCACGGCTCCATCTGCTCCCATGACGGCGATTTCAGCGGAAGGCCAGGAGACGACTCTGTCGGCATCAAGATCCTTGCTGCACATGGCCAGATAGGCACCCCCGTATGCTTTGCGGAGAACCACCGTGATTTTTGGTACCGTTGCAGCGGCGTAGGCGAAGAGCATCTTGGCGCCATGCCGGATGATTCCGCCATACTCCTGCTCGACGCCGGGCAGAAAGCCTGGAACATCGACAAAGGTGATGAGCGGTATGTTGAAGGCATTGCAGAATCGGATGAAGCGGGCAGCCTTGTCTGATGCGTTGATATCGAGCACTCCAGCCAGAACATTAGGCTGGTTGGCGACTATCCCTACTGCGCGTCCCTGAAGCCGTGCAAACCCTATGACAATGTTGGGGGCAAAGGATGATTGTACCTCCATGAAATCGGCGTTATCAATGATATTGCCGATGACCTCCCGAATGTCGTATCGTTGTTTCGGATCCAGGGGGATGATGGAGTTCAGATGTTTGTTCGGAATAATAACATCGTCGGCCTCTCCCCGGGGTGAGTCTTCCAGATTGTTGGAAGGGAGGAATGAGAGCAGGCGTTTGCAGATGGCGATAGCGTCCAGATCATCCTCAGCGATAAAGTGAACGACTCCTGAGTTATTCATCTGTGCTATCGGCCCTCCCAGATCTTCGGCGCTCACCACTTCGCCAGTGACGGCCTTGATGACTGAGGGGCCGGTAATAAACATCCGTGCCGCCCTGGTCTGGATGATGAAGTCGGTCAAAGCCGGACTGTAGGCAGCGCCGCCGGCACAAGGGCCGCAGATAATTGAGACCTGCGGTACAACACCGGAGAGCATGACGTTGTTGTAGAAGACCTTGCCGTAGCCGGAGAGGCTGTCGATACCCTCCTGAATACGCGCTCCGCCGGAGTCGTTGATCATGACAAAGGGCGTGCCGGTTTTAAGCGAAGACTGCATCATCTGCACAATTTTGGTGCAGTGGGCTTCACCGGCCGACCCACCGACCACGGTGAAATCCTGGCTGGCGACATGCACAAGCCTGCCGTTGATGCTTCCAGGTCCGGTGACAACGCCATCGGCCGGCATCTCCTTGTCCGTCATACCGAAGTTGGTACAGCGGTGTTTGGCAAAAAGTCCCGTTTCCTGAAAACTGTCCTGATCGAGGAGGGCGCTGATGCGTTCACGTGCGCTGAGACTGCCTGCCTGGTGCTGGCGGTCGATTTTGTCTTGCCCGCCACCCAATTGTAACGTCTCTTTTCGTTGGTTAAGATCCTGTATTATCTCATCAATATTCATGGTGTCCTGACTATGCACTGATTATCCTTTTTATAATTATTGGTATGGCGTTACCGTCACCTTGTGCTGCCGCCCGCTGAGGGTCACAGAGTAGGTGATAGGGCCGGTGATCGCACCCTGATGGCCTTCTGCCGGTTGAGTTTCAGACTCTCCGGTCTCAGGATCACGTCCAAGGTTGCGAGGCCCTTCATGACGTTCAGCAAAAAACTTGGGCGCAACCTGCGGGAACATGGCATACGTCAGTACATCTTCATCCGTACCGTTGCATCCGGTCAGGCCAAGAGCCTCCCGGCGGAGCTTGTCCCACTCGGGTTTTAGCAGATTTGCCGGACGGCAATGGATCGGCTTTTTGTGGGCATGTTCTTGTGCCATTTTCACCACATCGGGATTTTTCTCGCCTGATACGGCGCCGTAGTATCCAAGCATGAGGTCGGCAAATTCGCCAGTCAAAACCTTGTATCTTCCCATGAGCACATTCAAAACGGCCTGGGTGCCTACAATCTGGCTGCTTGGGGTAACAAGGGGAACATAGCCAGTATCCTTGCGAACACGGGGGATCTCTTCGAGAACCTCTTTCATCCGATCGCCAGCGCCCTGTTGCTTGAGCTGACTCTCCATGTTCGAGAGCATACCGCCGGGAATCTGGCTCTTGAAGATCTCAGTCTCAACGCCGGTAACCTTGGAGAGGAACTCGCTGTATCGGCCAAGCATTGTCATGAAATGATTCTTGACCTTATAAATTTTTTCAAGATCGACACGGGTGGTGTAGCCTGTACCTTCCAGCATTTCGATGAAGCTTTCCGTCGGGTTGTGTCCCGGTCCAAGACTCATGGAGCTGATTGCAGTATCAACGCAATCCACCCCGGCTTCAACAGCCTTCATAAGGCTTACCAGCGTCACGCCAGTGGTGGCATGGGCATGAATATGAACCCGAAGATCATTGCCGCACGCCTCTTTTATCCCTTTCACAATATCATAGGCAGCCTGGGGCTTGATGAGAGCCGCCATATCCTTGATGCAGAGGGAGTCTACTCCCATATCCTGCAATCTTTTGGCCTGGTCAACAAAGAGAGCCGTGGTGTGGATGGGGCTGACGGTGTAGCAGATCGTGCCCTGAGCGTGCCCGCCTGCTTTTTTGACTGCACGAACCGAGGTCTCTATATTTCGCAGGTCATTGAGTGCGTCAAAAATGCGGAAGACGTCCATACCGTTTTCTGCCGACTTGTTGCAGAAGCGCTCAACCACCTCATCCTGGTAGTGGCGATACCCCAGCAGATTCTGGCCGCGCAGTAACATCTGCAGCGGGGTTTTTGGCATAAGACTCTTGAAGGTGCGCAAGCGTTCCCATGGGTCCTCGTTCAAAAAGCGGATGCATGCATCGTACGTAGCGCCACCCCAGCACTCAATTGACCAGTAGCCAGCCTCGTCGAGCTCTGCGCAAGCTCCGGTCATATCTTCAATTCCAAGCCTGGTAGCAATTAGGCTCTGGTGAGCGTCCCGCAGGGCAAGCTCGGTAATATCAATAATTCTATTTATGGTCACTCTTTTTTATGATGTTAAGATGTACGATGATTTCTGGTTTCGGAAACCTGGTGGCTCTCCCTGTAAAGCCGAGTGAGACAAACATTGCGTATCCGAAGAGTTTAGTCAATAAATCTGTTAAATGGGTGTTAACTTTACCGGTAGATCCTGGCTTCTTTATGTCCCAATAAATCATGTTTAATGAACTGGCGAATATAATGAATCAGTATGAGAATAATGTGTTCTATTTATTTTTTACTCGATTTCACACAGGGTTGGGGTTGTGCAGTACCAGTGTCTTTTTCACAGGTTCATAAGGTGACTAATCCATATTCTTTTTTCTGTAGCATTTCTTGCACCTTGATGGCGGTATATTTCCATTTTTTACGAATGGTTGTAATCATAACGTTTTATATTGCGGGCTACAGGTGCCTCAGTGTTCTGATGATGCTTCGTGTGACTGATTGAGGTGTTCATGCCTGGTGTGGTGAACGCTGTTTTTTCTGCGCAATAGAATTGTAACGTATTTTTACTTGAGTTGTTTGTCTTTGTTATTAATGAGCTTCAGGTGGCAACCGTATCCTCTGATTCATGGTTACTCCTGAGCTTATTCTTCTTGCGGCGTTTGTGCTCGACCTCTTCTTTGGCGACCCTCGCTGGATGCCCCATCCGGTGAGAGGAATCGGCTGGCTTGCCATGCAGACGGAAGCATTGCTGAGGCGAACTGCTCTGCCTCTTCGGCTGGCAGGTATTCTGGCCGTGCTGGTTGTTGTTGGCGGCTCTGCGGGGATTGCCGGGTTGCTCATAGTATTGGCGACGAGGGTGCATCCTGCGGCTGATATGGCCGTGGCCATTTATCTTATGTACAGTTGCTTTGCCGTCAAGGATCTTGCGGGTCATGCCGAAGCGGTGCGGAAAGCTCTTGATGCAGACGATATTGAGCTGGCGCGTCAGAAGGTCTCTTTTATCGTTGGTCGCGATACGGCGGACTTGACTGCCAGCGGCATCGCACTTGCTGCCACAGAGAGTGTCGCGGAGAACAGCGTTGATGGCGTCACGGCGCCTCTCTTCTATGCGCTGCTTTTCGGCCCGGTTGGCGCCATTGCCTACAAGGCGATCAATACCCTCGACTCCACTTTCGGCTATAAAAATGAACGTTATCTTGAATTTGGCTGGGCTGCCGCCAGGCTGGATGATCTTGCCAACTATCTGCCAGCAAGAGTGACGGTTCTTGTCATTGCGTTGGCGGCGGCTATCAGTAAACTCAGAGTTTATGATATCTTTCAGGCAGTTCGTCAGGGCGCCAGACTTCACGCAAGTCCCAACGCCGGATATCCCGAATGCGCTTATGCCGGTGCACTTGGAGTCACTTTTGGCGGTGGCAGAAGTTATGGCGGTGAGTTCCATAATTCTCCACTACTTGGTGTCAGAGCGGGGGAGTGTTCGTCGCTCACGATCCGGCAGAGTGTGAGGTTGATGCGGATGACGGCGGCGTTGTTTCTTGCTCTTGGGGTGGGGATAAGAGTGGTGTTGCAGTTGGTGGTGTAACATGCTATGCCTCGGGCCTCGATACGGGCTTCGCCCTACTCGGCGACCGATGGCAGCGTTGCGGACAAGTTGATACTTGCCGGACACTGAGTACACTTCGATACGGCCTTCGGCCTACTCAGTGTCCAGCCGGTGGCTTGGTTAGGTGGCGACGGCGGTCATTGAGTAGCGCGAAGCGCGTATCGAAATGACCTTTATCAAAAACCAGTGATTTAAGGCAATAATGGGTTTTATGTATATCTTAAAATGTTCAGATGGAAGCTATTATACTGGCAGTACTGTCAATTTAGAAATTCGTTTCCATCAACATCAGCATGGAGAGGGTGCAAATTATACGAAAAAGAGACTGCCTGTTGAATTGATCTATTTTGAAGAGAATTCGCGAATAGATGAAGCTTTTTACAGAGAAAAGCAGGTGCAGCATTGGAGCAGGAAAAAGAAAGAGGCATTGATTGAAGGCAAATATTCTTATTTGCCAGAGCTTGCAAAAAAAATATGGAAGAAGGAAGCATGAACCGCACTTCGATACGCGCTTTGCGCTACTCAGTGACCGGGGGCGGTGGTATATAGTTTGGACGCTGAGTAGGCCGCCGCGCCTCGATACGCGCTTCGCGCTACTCGGCGACCGGCGGCGGTGGTGTAGAGATTTGAGGCTGAGTAAGCCGAAGGCCGTATCGAAGCGCAGGTTGGCAATATGGTCACTTCGATACGCGCTTCGCGCTACTCAGTGACCGGGGGCTGTGTAGAGATTGGACACAGAGTAGCCAGAAGGCCGTATCGAAGCGCAGGTTGGTAATGGTCACTTCGATACGCGCTTTGCGCTACTCAGTGAGCGGTGGTAGTGGTTTATTAAGGCTTAGTTTATAGAAATAGCTGTTTGGGATATTGCTTGATGATGTCTTTTAATGAACATTGCAGAAATAGAGGTATATCGGTCGTTGAGTAGGGCGAAGCCCGTATCGAAACGACTCATATCTACCTATGACCCTAAGTTTTAATATAGATTTCAATAAAATTCAACTCATTAATTCAGTTCAGATACATTATAAACACGAACACAACACCCATGACCCCACGACGTATCCTCCTCTTCACCGGAAACGGTAAAGGCAAAAGCACGGCGGCCTTTGGAATGCTGGCAAGAGCACTCGGCCACGGTATGAAAGCCAGAGTGATCCAGTTTGTAAAATCTGATGATGCTGTTGGCGAACAGCGATTTTTCAGTCAGCTCAACGGGGTTGAGTGGGAGCAGTTCGGCAAAGGATTTCTTCCTCGCGATCCGGAGAGCCCGAAAATGGAGGAGCATATAGCTGCCGCACGGGCGGGGCTTGATGCGGCGCTTGCGGCGCTCGCCTCTCCTGATTATGATGTTGTGCTGCTTGATGAACTCTGTTTTGCGCTTGACCAGAATCTCGTCCCCCTTGAACCGCTGCTTGAGGCGCTGCGGTCGGCTGAGGACGGCAAGATTGTTGTGATGACTGGCCGCAATGCGCCCGAAGCGCTTGTGGCTGTTGCTGATACGGTGACGGAGATGACGATGATTAAACATGGGTATCAGCAGGGTATTCCTGCGCAGAAGGGTGTTGAGGATTGATGGGTATGAAGCGTCTCAAGCATTCAGCGGTTTGTGCCGATAACAGTTTTACCACGCAAAGCCACAGCAGGGCGTCGTTGAGGATGCTGCTCTTTTTTGCGGCACTCATGGCGCTGCTTGCTCTCTCCATGCTTCTTGGCCCTTCTGGCATCGGTATTCCTGATGTGGAGTCGCCTTCGGGCAGCGCCATTCTCTCACTTCGCTTCAGTCGCCTTTTGATGGGGATGATGACCGGTGCGGCGCTCTCGGCATCTGGAGTGGTTTTTCAGGCTCTGCTGCGTAATCCCCTGGCCGAACCTTATGTGCTTGGAGTGAGTGGCGGGGCAGGTCTTGGCGCTACCCTGACGATACTTGCCGGGACGGGAGTGGTTGCCTCGTACAGCCTGCCGGTTGTGGCCTTTCTTTCGGCGGTGGTGACGCTGATGGTGGTGTACGGCATCGCCAGCCAGGGATCAAGTGGTCAGCCATCTGTTTATAGTCTTATTCTCAGCGGTGTTATTGTCAGCTCAATCTGCTCAAGCATTATCATGTTTCTGGTCTCGACTGCCAGCGTTGAGGGGATGCACAATGTGATCTGGTGGATGCTTGGCAGTCTTCAGCCAGTCTCGGCAGGCCAGCAGCTTCTCTCCGCTGTGTTGCTTTTCGGGGCGCTTGCCGGAATATGGCTCCTCTCTCCACGCCTCAATGCCCTTGCGCTTGGGCGTGAGATGGCCCATTATCAAGGGCTGCATGCCGATCTGGTGATTGTTATCGGTCTGCTGTTTGCGACGCTTCTGGCCGCCATCGCGGTCTCTCTTTCCGGGATGATTGGCTTTGTCGGGCTCATTGTGCCTCACGTCATGCGTGCTATCTTCGGGCCTGACCACCGAAAGCTTGTCCCTCTTGCCGCGCTTGGGGGAGGTGTTTTTCTTGTTCTCTGTGATGCTGTGGCTCGAACCCTGCTTGCTCCGGTTGAAATACCGGTTGGAGTGGTGACTGCCCTTGCTGGCGGGCCTTTTTTTCTCATTATTCTTCAGAGGAGAATGAAACAGGCATGGATAGCATGATGCAGCACGATGCAATGACCTTCAGGAACGTCTCTGCCGGGTACAAGCAGCGAAAGGTGCTCAATAACGTCAGCTTTACTGTCAGGGAGGGGGAGTTTGTCTCCCTTATTGGCCCGAATGGCTGCGGAAAAAGCACCCTGCTGAAGACTGCTGCCGCTCTTCTCAAGCCACTCTCAGGCAAGGTTGAACTTTTTGGTCAGGATGTGCAGCATATCAAACCGGCTCTGCGCGCATCCCTGCTGGGCGTGGTGCCGCAGAAAATCGAGTCTCCGATGGCTTTTACGGTCGATCAGATTGTGATGAACGGTCGAATCAGCTCCATGGGGCGGTGGGGAACTCCCTCTTCGGTTGACCACGATCTTGTCGAACGCTCCATGATCTATACTGATGTGCTCGATTTGCGGGAGCGATTTTTTACGGAGTTGAGCGGTGGCGAGCAGCAGCGGGTTGCCCTGGCGATGGTGCTCGCGCAGGATCCGAAAATCATCATGCTCGACGAATCGATCTCCCATCTCGATATCAACCACCGTCAGGAGGTGCTTCAGATTCTGATGAACCTCAACCGCGAAAAGCAGATGACCATTCTGCTGGTGAGCCATGACCTCACCCTATCGGCAGGTATCTCCGACCGTTTTCTGCTGATGGAGGCTGGTACGCTGGTAAAGGCCGGAACGCCGGTTGAAGTGCTGGAACCGGAGGTGCTGAGCCGCGTGTATAACTGTGATCTTCATGTGCAGCAGGATCCCTACACTGGCTACCTGCAGGTGACAGGGGCGATTGACAGCCTGCGGCGTCGCCAGAAGCTGAACCGGAGTGTGCATGTTATTGCCGGAGGGGGAAGCGGGATTGAACTTTATCGCAGACTGCTGATTGAGGGGTATGATGTGACCACTGGCGTTCTCAACCGTCTCGATTCCGATGCTGAAGCAGCAAGGGCGCTCAACATTCCGGCGGTGCTGGAACAGCCTTTTTCGCCGGTTGGTTCGGACACCATAGCACAGGCGTTGAAGATGGTGGGTGATTCTGACATCGTTATTCTCAGCCAGGTGCCGTTTGGCTCAGGCAACCTAGTCAATCTGACCCTGGCCGAAGCGGCGCTCAACAGTGTCAAACCGGTTTTTCTGGCCGATGGTATTGCCACTCGTGACTACACCGAGGGCAAAGCTGCCCTTGCATTTAGCACCCGCCTGATGCAGAGTGGCGCCAAGGTGTGGCACTCAATGTCCGAACTGATGACTCACCTTCAACAACAACCAGACCGATAACCACCATGATCCTCAAGCAGCGCTTTCCTTTTCGCTTCGGGACAAGCTCCTATATCATCCCTGCCGACATCATTCCCAATGTGGAGTATCTCAAGGACAAGGTTGATGATATTGAGCTGGTGCTGTTTGAGTCCGACGAATTCAGCAATCTACCCTCACCAGCGGACATTCAGAGGCTCAAGGAGTTGGCCAATGAGTGGTCGCTTACCTTTTCCGTTCACCTGCCGCTTGATGTCTATTTTGGCCATCTCGACCGTGCAGAGCGGGAGCGTTCCGTCGGTAAATGCATGCGGATTATTGAGTTGACCCGTAACCTGCCGAAATCTGCCTA
The DNA here is from genome assembly GCA_903887845.1 of uncultured Chlorobiaceae bacterium. Lineage (GTDB taxonomy): Bacteria > Bacteroidota > Chlorobiia > Chlorobiales > Chlorobiaceae > Chlorobium. The sequence goes on along the minus strand of CAISRC010000015.1, from coordinate 6,356 downwards.
CGTCATGCACTTTGAGGCCGGGCCGGGTGTGGATATCAAAGGATTTTCTGCGAATGAGCAGCAGCGCTTCACCGATGCTCTTCGTGATTCTTTGGCATTGTTGCTGAATGGTACCGATGAACCAGCCTCATCCTTCTGTGCCGAAAATCTCAACTACCCCTTCGAACTTGTCTGGCCGGTCGTCGAGGAGTTCGGCCTCTCCGTGACGCTTGATGTGGGCCATCTCGAATTTTACGGATTTCCGACTGCCGACTATCTCAAACGCTATCTGCCCAAAGCGAAAGTGCTGCATGTTCATGGCACGGTTGACGGGAAGGATCACAACTCTCTGAGTTATCTGAAGCCTGAATCGCTTGAGCTGCTTATGGGTGAACTTGTGCTTCATCCATCGGCCAGCCGTGTCTTTACCATGGAGATCTTTTCTGAGCCGGATTTTAAATCGTCGTGCGAAGTGATGGAGAGGTTTGTTTGATGGTTGGGTTATTCCGTCAGGGTCTGTCGCACTGCTTTTTGCCAGCCTTTCAGCAAATGCTCCTTTTCGTTTCTCTCCATTGCCGGGACAAATGAGGTTTCAACCGGGTTCAGCTTCTTGATCGTTTCAGCCGAAGACCACACGCCAGCCTGAAGCCCGGCCAGGTAAGCAGCGCCGAGCGAGGTGGAGTCGATGTTTTGTGGTCGTAGAATCGGAATGCCGAGCAGGTCAGCCTGAAACTGTATAAGAAAGTTGTTGCTGACAGCTCCGCCGTCAACGGTCAGGGCAGCAGGTTCTATCCCAGTGTCGGCAGTTATAGCCTTGAAAACGTCGTATGACTGATAAGCGATAGACTCCAGCGCCGCCCGAATGATATGCTTTCGTTCTGTTCCTCGCGTTATTCCAACAATTGTTCCACGGGCATCCATCTTCCAATGCGGTGCGCCAAGGCCAACAAAGGCGGGAACAAGGAAAACGCCATCATTTGTTCCAGCGCTCACTGCCATAGGTTCCGACTCTGCGGCATTGTTGATCAGTTGCAGTCCATCCCGAAGCCACTGTATCACCGCTCCACCAACAAACACAGAACCCTCAATGGTGTAGCAGGGAGTGCCGTTCGCACTGATGGCAAGCGTCGTCAGCAGTCCCTGCCGGGAGTGGACGAATCTGTCACCGGTATTCATCATCATAAAGCAGCCGGTACCGTAGGTGTTCTTGATGCTGCCCGGTTCAAAACAGCACTGTCCGAACAGTGCCGCCTGCTGGTCGCCTGCGATGGCCATAACACGAACACCATTCATCCCCCGAAGAGCGCTCACACTTCCGAAATCGCTCATGGATGGCCGTACCTCCGGCAACATAGAGACAGGGATCACGAATAACCGGCACAGATCATCATCCCACCGCTGTTCGACGATGTTGTAGAGCAACGTTCTGGATGCATTGGTAAAGTCTGTGGCGTGCACGTTCCCGTTGGTCAATTTCCAGAGAAGCCAACTGTCAACCGTGCCGAAAAGCAGCTCGTCCGGGTTGATTTCGGGGTGATGGTCAAGAATCCAGCGGATTTTGGTGGCGCTGAAATAGGCGTCGACCGGCAGGCCGGTTTTTAAGGCAATCTGCTCTTTTTCTGCCTCATAGTTTTTGCAGAGTTCGCTTGTTCGTCGGCACTGCCAGACAATAGCGTTGTGAACCGATTTGCCGCTTCTTTTATTCCAGACGATGGTTGTCTCCCGCTGGTTCGTGATGCCGATGGCATTGATCCTGCACGTGGTGAGTTGCAGGAGTTCTCCGATGCACTCCACGACCGTTTGCCAGATCTCCTCAGGGTCATGTTCAACCCAGCCTGCCTGTGGATAGATCTGCGTCAGCTCGCGGTATGTCCGTGCAAGAGCAACGCCGTTTTTATTGTAGATGATGCAGGTAGTACCGGTTGTGCCCTGATCAATGGCAAGAATGGCCATAAACTTGTCGTTGAGAATGGATACTATTCGTTAGAGGAAAATACCTTTTCGTGGCAATATTACCCAGCTCCGTTATAAAGCCAGCTCTCACAGGGGAGAGCTGGCCTCAGCAGTAAAGAGGTTGTCGCAAGAGCATAGAAACTCTATATTGACCATCAAAGCAGTCAAGTGAAGGTGATGGTAACTTTTCTATTTTTAAGATAGTTAACTTGAAATCAACCAAGGGTAAGCTGGACGAAAAATAATTATGTCTTCATGAGTAACGTTATCTATGTGACCGGCGGTGCACGGAGTGGAAAAAGCTCGTTTGCCTTGCAGCTTGCGGCGCGCTATGCAAACAGGGTTTTTTTAGCGACGGCAGAGCCTTTTGATGACGAAATGCAGTGGCGTATCGGCAAGCATCAGGATGAGCGGGGTAAACAGTTTACAACGGTCGAGGAGCCGCTTTATCTTGATCAGGCACTGGGTAAACTGCCAGCGGAGACTGAGGTGGTGCTGCTCGATTGTCTGACGGTCTGGGCTGGAAACCTCATGCATTATTTTGAAGAGAAGGGCGAAGGGGAGATCGACAGGCAGATTGACCTGTTTCTTGACGTGCTGCGTTGTCCACCGTGTGATATTATCCTTGTTTCCAATGAGGTGGGTATGGGCATTGTGCCTGAAAATGCAATGGCAAGAAGGTTTCGTGACAGGGCAGGTATTATCAACCAGAAGGTTGCCTCGGTAGCCACGGAGGCCTGGTTGCTCTGCAGTGGCTTGCCACTGAAGTTAAAGTAGCCCTCTATGGATACGTTTTCTCTTCTTCCACTGCCCATTATTCATTTCGGAGCTGGCCGGTATTCTTTGCTGGCTGATCTTGCTGGTGCTTTTGGCCGCACGGCTCTGGTTGTTACCGGGAGCCATGCCCTGCAACACTCCGGACGCTTGTCTGCTTTGATGGATTCACTGGATAGTGCTGGAATGCGTGCGTTTCATCTTGCCGTTGATCGGGAGCCTTCTCCCGAGATGGTTGACAGCGCAGTCACAACATTCCGCGAAGCTTCGATTGATGTTGTGCTCGCAATTGGAGGCGGCAGTGTACTTGATGCCGGGAAGGCTGTTTCAGCAATGCTGCGTTATGAACTGCCGGTTGAGCGATTTATTGAGGGACAGAAAGATGTCATGCAGCATGATGGGCGAAAGGTGCCCTTTATTGCTGTGCCGACAACCTCTGGCACTGGGAGCGAAGTTACCAATAATGCGGTGATCAGCCGGGTTGGCCGGAATGGCTTCAAACGTTCTTTGAGGCATGTCGCTTTTGTGCCCGAGATTGTCTTGATCGATCCGGAACTTATGGTGACGGTTTCACCGGAACTGACGGCGGCATCAGGAATGGATGCCTGTACCCAGCTTCTTGAAGCATATACATCGCCTTTTGCTACACCCTATACCGATGCTCTGTGCTCCAGCGGGCTTGACTATTTTAGCCGTTCTTTTCTTGCTGCCTGTACCGACAGTGCGGATGACAGCGGTGTGCGGGGTGATATTGCTTATGCAGCCCTGATGTCGGGGATAGCGCTTGCCAACGCCGGTCTCGGAATTGTGCATGGTTTCGCGTCATCGGTCGGCGGGTTGATTGATATCCCACACGGCACGCTTTGTGCCACCCTCCTTGCCGAAGCGACAAGGGAGAATATTGCCCAGTTGCGTCTTATTGACGGCAAACATCCTCAATTGCTGAAATATTCAAAAGCAGGAGCTATACTTTCGGGGGGGGCATCAGAGGATATTGCTTCAGGATGTGAACTGTTGCTTGAAACGCTCAATGACTGGCAGGAACGGCTTTCTTTTCCCCGGCTAAGCTGTTATGGGATGATTCTTGAAGATGTTGATGGCATTGTTGCCGCTACTCGCAGCAAGAGCAATGCTGTTGAACTGGATAATGCTGCTATGAAGAGGATTCTCTCAAGCCGGTGGTGACTCTAAAGATTTTCGTACTTCAATAACCTCCAATTCTATCTCATGCTGGCGTTTCATGCTTTCCAACTGTGCATTTTGCTGCTTCATGATATTGCTTAGCTGCAACTTGTGCTGCTGATACATTGCATCCAGTTGAGCTGCATGGCGGTTAAGAACGGATTCTCTGTATAATTGATCTGATTCTGTCATAAAAGGTCGTCAAAGAAAAAAGGATTAAAATTTCCTCCTGGCGGGATTTTCAGTTGCATCCCGCCAAAAGGGTTCAAGTCAAACGACGTGGTCATGCTGGAAGGCAGCTACTCCAATGATCGAAACTGCTGCGAGGTGAACTGCTTCGGGGTGACCAGCGTCAAGCAATACATTAAGTTGCTTACCATCTTGGTCCCACACCGTCGTATTCAGACCGTCGTCCAGCCACTTGCCATCATATTCACCGTTGGCATCTTTAACGATATCCCAATATGCTGTGCCGGGACTGTTGTGGCTAATTTCCTCGAAGCCAGTTTTCGTCGTGTGATCGGGAGCATAATTAATTTCCTTGCTTGTAGTGTTGAAGGTGATGGAGTCAATCTTCGTCTCGGTTATTACGCTGTAACCAGTCAGATCCCCGTTTGAGTTACTGTGTATTGTCGTGTTGCCGTCAATTTTCTGGTATTCTACCACATTATCATTACTGTCTTTGATCGCAGTCATCTGGGTAGTGTCTGTAGTACGGCTGATGACACTATCGTGACTATCGAGTGATGTTGTAATTATACCGTCGATTATTTTATAACTCAATAGTCCCCAACTGGCGTCGTAAAGGTAATCCCTTGTGATTGCGCCGTTATGTACAATCTTTTCGACACCAGTTTTCTCGTCGATACCAGTTTTCTCGTTATGAATATAATGAATATCTTGGCTGACGGTGGATCCGTCGGGATTCCTCCACTGTTCGTTTTCAAGTACTTTATTCCATCCGGCATCGAATGTTCTCGTACCTGCCGTAACGATACCAATTTGAGTTCCATCCACAATGGTAGTACCAATATCCGCTGCGGCATAGGGTTGGCTATAGCCAGTCTTATGGAAAGCCTCGAGATCATAGAAAGTTGTTGTGTGCAGTGGATTTGTGGCATCTGTCCATTTGTAGCCAGTAACAAGATCAGGATGGGCGGTATCGTTCTTGAGTGGAGTCATCTCGGTCCAGTCCGGAGCAAACGCCTTCATTGTCTTTGTTACACCATTGTAAATAGTCCCGCCAAGAAAGTGCCAGTCAGCGTCAAAATGGTACACCCAGTTCATTGTGCCAGTGCTGTCAGCCTTATGGCCGGTTTCGGTGGTGACGAGTACCTTGCCTTCGCTGTCAGTGGTTATGTCAGTAATGCCAGAGGTTCCGTCGCTCCTTGTCCATGACGACCCAAGCATTTTCCAGTCGGCATCGAAATTCGTCATGGTTGTTGAAAGAATGCCTTTGGAGTCAACGGATGTCGATAAGGTGCGATGTCCGGTTGGTGTTCCCTGCGCATCAAAGAAAGAGATTGTGGAGGCATTATCCATCATCTGATAGCCCTTTATTACCCCGAGATTGTCCGTGACAGGAGTCAACTTGCTAATGTCTGCAACAGATGTAGGGTTCTTGAAATCCGCACCGTATGTTGTTTTTATTAACCCGTCGCTAGACCAACCGTCGATTAAAATCCATTTGGCGTCGAAATGGTACTCCCATGTGTTGGTGCCTGTGCTGTCATGGCCTTTCTGCACATGAGTGACAATCCCTTTAGTATCCGTGATGTTGTCTTCGCTGACAGTGGTGCCGTCACTGTTCGTCCATGTTTTGTTCAGTATATTTTTCCATTTGGTATCAAATGTGATGGTGCCGGGTAAAAACTTTGAACCTATTATTTTATCATCATTCATGCGGTAACCGATCAAATCTCCTTTAGAAGAAGAATAAAGGGTCTCGATCTTTTTGCCGGTATCAGCATCAATCGCAATTGTTTCGAAGCAGGAAACTCCATTGATCAAGACCTCCGTCATTTTGGAGATGTCTCCAGTCTGGCTGATGATTGTAAAATTCGGGCCGAATGTTGTTGTCAATATTCCGTCGACCGCCGTCCCATCAATTAAATGCCATGATGCGTCAAAATGGTACTCCCAGGAACTTGTGTTTGCGCTATTATGGCCATTCTGCAGGTAAGTGACAATCCCCTGGCTGTCAGTAAGAGTTTTCTGACTGACAATGGATCCATCTTTGCTGTTCGTCCAGGTATCGTCAACAAGGTGCCAGTTGGTATCGTATGTCCTTGCTCCTGTCTTGGTATTGGTCGAAGTCTCAACGTCATTATAGGGGATGCGATAAAAGGTCAACAGCCCGGTCGAATCATAATGACTCGTTGTGCCATTTGAGGTTGTCTCATAGCCAGTCTCTCCATTGATTACAACCTTCGTTAACTTCGTGATGTCGGCAATCTCCGAGTATTTTT